>CANRBE010000104.1 GCA_947628785.1 uncultured Bacilli bacterium | reverse complement strand
AAAGGGGATGAAGATTAATGGATGTTAATAATTTTGAAGGAATTAAAATAGGAATCGCTTCCCCAGAAGTAATTAGAACCTGGTCAAGAGGAGAAGTAAAAAAAGCTGAAACAATTAATTATCGAACTTTAAAACCTGAACGAGATGGACTTTATTGTGAGAAAATCTTTGGTCCAACTAAAGATTATGAATGTTCATGTGGTAAATATAAAAGATTACGTTATAAACATATAGTTTGTGACCGTTGTGGAGTTGAAGTAACCAGAAGTAAAGTTAGACGTGAAAGAATGGGACATATTGAACTTGCAACTCCCGTTTCTCACATTTGGTTTTTCAAGGGTATTCCATCAAGAATGGGACTAGTATTAGACATGTCTCCAAGAGACTTAGAAGAAGTATTATATTTTGTATCTTATGTTGTTCTAGACCCAGGTGCTGCTCCTTTAGAAAAAAAACAAACAATATCAGATAAAGAATATAGAGCTTATTATGAAAAGTATGGTGATACTTTTAGAGTTGGTATGGGAGCAGAAGCTATCAAGGAACTTTTAGAACAAGTTGATATTGATGCTGAAGTAGAAGAGATTAAAAAAGAAATCGATGAAATCAAAGATAGTTCTAGTCAAAAAAGAGTTAGATTAATTAAAAGACTTGACGTTTTAAGTGCTTTTCAAGAATCTAAAAATAAACCAGAGTGGATGATTTTAACAGCTTTACCTGTTATCCCACCAGAATTAAGACCAATGATTCAACTAGATGGTGGAAGATTTGCGACTAGTGACTTAAATGATTTATATAGAAGGGTTATAAACAGAAATAACCGTCTTAAAAAATTAATGGATTTAGGAGCACCTAGTATCATTATTCAAAATGAAAAAAGAATGCTTCAAGAAGCAGTTGATGCTTTGTTTGATAATGGTAGAAGGGGAAGAAATATTACTGGACCAGGTAATCGTCCTTTAAAATCTTTATCAAGTATGTTAAAAGGTAAACAAGGTAGATTTAGACAAAACTTACTAGGTAAAAGAGTTGATTATTCAGGTCGTTCAGTTATTGTTGTTGGACCTAATTTAAAAATGTATGAATGTGGTATTCCAAAAGAAATGGCTCTTGAATTATTTAAACCACATGTTATCAATGGTTTAGTTAGTAAAGAAATAGCTTCAAATATCAAAGCTGCTAAAAGAATGATTGAAAATCAAGATGAAAGAGTTTGGGATATTGTCGAAGAAAAAATAAAAGAGCATCCAGTTTTATTAAACCGTGCTCCAACTTTACATAGACTTGGTATTCAAGCTTTTGAACCTAAGTTAATTAGTGGACGAGCAATAAGACTACATCCTCTTGTATGTGCCGCTTTCAATGCCGATTTTGATGGTGATCAAATGGCTGTCCATGTTCCTATCAGTGAAGAAGCTAAAGCGGAAGCTAGACTTTTAATGCTTGGTGCAAACAATATTTTAAAACCATCAGATGGTAAACCAATTGTTACGCCAGGACAAGATATGATTTTAGGTAATTATTATATCAGTATTGAAAAATCTGGTTTAGAAGGAGAAGGTAGAGTTTTTAAAGATACTGATGAAGCTTTAATGGCTTATGAAAGAAGAGAAATAACTCTACATACAAGAATTGCTGTTCCAGTAAAATCTTTCCACCATAAAATATTTATGGATGAAGTTAAAGATTCTTATTTAGTAACAACTCCTGGTAAAATTATTTTTAATGAAATTTTCCCAGATACATTCCAATATATCAATGATTCATCAAAGGAAAATGCTGAAGGAGTAACTCCACTTAAGTATTTCTTAAAACCAGGTACTGATATTAAAAAAGCTATTTCTGAAATGGAACTAGTTAAACCATTTGGTAAAAGTACTTTAACTAGTTTGATTGACCAAATATATAAAAGATATCAAACTACGGAAACATCTATCATGCTAGATAAGTTAAAAGATTTAGGTTTTAAATATTCTACAATATCAGGTATTTCAATTGGAATTGGTGATATTATTGAATCTAAAAATAAACCTGCCATACTAGAAGAAGCACAAAAGAAAGTAGATACTGTAAACAAACAATATAAACGTGGTTTAATAACTAATAAAGAACGTTATGAAAAAGTTGTTGAAGCTTGGAATGAAGCTAGAGATAGAATTGCTTTGGAACTTGAAGAAATCATTAATACTAATAAAGACAATCCAATTGCCATGATGATTGACTCTAAAGCTCGTGGAACATTAGGAAACTACAACCAAATGGCTGGTATGCGTGGTCTTATGATGAAACCAACTGGTGAAGCTGTTGAGATACCAATTGTCTCTTCATTTGCCGAAGGAGCAACTGTTAATGAATTCTTTATTGCTAACCATGGTTCTAGAAAAGGTGTTACGGATACAGCTTTAAAAACAGCTGAAGCTGGATATTTAACTAGACGTTTAGTTGATGTTGTGCAAGATATTATAATTAGAGAAGAAGACTGTGGAACTGACCAAGGTGTTATGGTAGAAGCATTTACTAATGCTGATGGAACGGTTGTTGAGTCTTTAAAAAGCAGAATAGTTGGTCGTTTTACTAATAAAAAGGTAATTAATCCTGAAACTAAAGAAGTAATTGCTGATAAAGATACTTATATAACTGAAAATATAGCTGATAAAATTATCAATGCTGGTATTACTAAAGTACCAATTAGAACAGTTTTAACTTGTAAATGTGACCACGGTGTTTGTGTTAAATGTTATGGTCGTAATTTAGCTACTGGTTCAGTTGTTGAAGTAGGTGAAGCAGTAGGTATTATGGCTGCTCAATCTATCGGTGAACCAGGTACTCAGCTTACTATGCGTACGATTAATAGTGGTGGAGTTGCTGGTGATGATATTACTCAAGGTTTACCAAGGGTTCAAGAGTTATTTGAAGCTAGAAATCCAAAAGGTAAAGCTACTATTTCAGAAATCAATGGTGTTGTAACTAAGATTGTTGATGAAAATGGTAAATATATTATTTCAGTTAAAAATGATGTTGAAACTAAAGAACATACTTCGCATTATGGAGCTAAGTTAGTAGTTAAGGAAAATGATACTGTTCAAGCTGGTGATAGATTAACTTATGGAGCTATTAATCCAAAAGAATTACTAGTTGTAACTGATCCTATTACTGTTCAACAATATATTTTATCTGAAGTACAAAAAGTTTATTCTTCTCAAGGTGTTGATATTAATGATAAACACGTTGAAATTGTTGCTAAAAGAATGATATCTAAAATAAAAATTGTCAATTCTGGTGATTCTTACTTTTTACCAGGAACAATGGTTAATATTTCTGATTTTACTGCTATTAATAAGGAGCTTATTTTGGAAGGAAAAAGACCTGCTACAGGTAGACCAGTATTACTTGGTATTACTAAAGCATCTCTTGAAACTGATTCTTTCTTATCAGCTGCATCTTTCCAAGAAACAACTAGAGTATTAACAGATGCTGCTATTCGTGGTAAAGTAGACCATTTAAATGGTTTAAAAGAAAATGTTATTATTGGTAAATTAATTCCAGCTGGTACTGGAGCTAGAAAATATAGTGATGTTAAATATCAATTAGATATCGATGTTGCTGATGAAGAACCACTTGAAATTTTAGAAAAAGAATTGATGGATTAAAAGGTCTTATGACCTTTTTTTGTTTTTTATTTAAAGTTTTAATTTGGTTAAGTAAAATTTTATTTTGATTAAGTAAATAAAATAAATGTTATGATATTTTGTTTTATTTGTTTTAAATTTTTAAGTTTTAGTGATTTGACAACTTATTATTTTTTATTTATGATGAAACTACTTTATTTTAAGAATGGGGGTCGAGTATGGATAAAAATAAAGTTAGTGATAAACTTAAGTATCCTTTAACTTATGATGTTTTGATTAAAACAATTCTTTATCGAAATCAAGATTTATTAATAGATTTAATTAAGGAAATATTAAATATTGATATAAATAAAATAAAAGTAGATTTAAAAAGTAATGATTTATTTATCGATAAGATAAATGAAAAGGAAATAAAAGTAGATTTACAAATAAAAGTAAATGATAGTATAATTGTCAATTTAGAATTTAATTCAGGATATTATAAAGATGTTTTGGATAGGAATTTAGTATATGCGACTAAAATAAGAAATTCACAAATAAGAAAGGGAAAGTTAGATAAG
>CANRBE010000103.1 GCA_947628785.1 uncultured Bacilli bacterium | reverse complement strand
TATCTTCTTCTGATGGTTCTAAATCATCTAAAGAACTTTCTTCAAATTCTTCTTCCTCTTTAGTTTCCTCAGTTTCAACTGGTTCTTCAACTTCTTCTTTGTCAAATTCTTCATCAGATAAATATGTATCATCATCTTGTTCTTCTAACTCTTTTAAAGACACATATTCTCCTTCTTTATTTAACACTGTAATATCTAAGCCTAAAGCTTGGAATTCTTTGATTAACACTCTAAATGATTCTGGAATACCACTATTTGGTATAGGTAGTCCTTTTACTAAAGCTTCATATACTCTAACTCTACCAACTACATCGTCAGATTTTATAGTTATCATCTCTTGTAAAATATGACTAGCTCCATAAGCTTCCAAAGCCCAAACTTCCATTTCTCCAAATCTTTGACCACCAAATTGAGCTTTACCTCCTAGTGGTTGTTGAGTTACTAAACTGTATGGCCCAGTTGAACGAGCATGTAATTTATCATCGACCATGTGATGAAGTTTAATCATATACATTACCCCAACACTGATTCGATGGTCAAATGCTTCACCAGTTCGACCGTCATATAAAACCATCTTACCGTCTTCATCTAAACCAGCTTCTTTTAAGGCATCGATGATTTCTTCTTTAGTAGCTCCATCAAATACTGGAGTGGCTACATGGATATTTAATTTACTAGCTGCCATACCTAAATGCATTTCCAAAATTTGACCTAAGTTCATTCGTGAAGGTACTCCAAGAGGGTTTAGTAAAATGTCGACAGTTTCTCCATTTTCCATATATGGCATATCTTCTTCTGGTAAGACTAAAGATACAACACCTTTATTACCATGACGACCAGCCATTTTATCTCCAATACTTATTTTTCTTTTTTGAGCAATATAAACTCTAATTATTTTTGATACACCTGGTGGTAATTCATCACTATCTTCTTTAGTAAATATTTTAATATCATGAACAATTCCACCAGCTCCATGAGGAACTCTTAGGGAAGTATCTCTTACTTCTCTTGTTTTTTCTCCGAAAATAGCATGTAGTAATTTTTCTTCACTAGTTAATTCAGCCATTCCTTTTGGTGTAACTTTACCAACTAAAATATCTTCATCTTTAACTTCAGTACCAATTCTTACAATACCAAATTCATCAAGATTTTTTCTGGCTTCTTCGCTGATATTAGGGATGTCTCTTGTGAATTCTTCTGGTCCAAGTTTGGTATCACGACATTCTATTTCATAGTTTTCTATATGGATTGATGTATAAACATCATCTTTAACTAATCTTTCATTTAAAATGATAGCATCTTCATAGTTATAACCATTAAAGTTCATAAAAGCTACTTTAACGTTACGTCCTAAAGCCATTTCACCCATTTCTGTACTTGGTCCATCAGCAATTACCATATCTTTTTTAACTTTATCACCGACTCTAACAATTGGTATTTGATGATAACAAGTTCCAGCATTGCTTCTTTCAAAACCATTTAAGTAATAAGTATCAACGCCACCTTTAGTTTTTACCATGATTTTTTTAGAGTCAACATAATCTACTACTCCATCTGATTTAGAAATTACAACTGCCCCACTATCTTTAGCAGCAATAGCTTCAACACCAGTTCCAACAAGTGGAGCTTCACTTTTTAAAAGTGGAATAGCTTGTCTTTGCATATTAGCTCCCATTAAAGCTCTTTTTCCATCATCATGTTCCAAAAATGGAATACCAGCAGATGTTATTGATAAAAGTTGTTGTGGTGATACATCCATATAATCTACTTGGTCGGCTGTAACGATAATGTTATCTGATTTATATCTAACAGGAACTCTTTTTTCAATAATAGTTCTATTTCCATCTACTTTAACATTAGCAGTAGCAATATAATACTCTAATTCTTCATCAGCTGTCATATAAGTTATTTCATCTGTTAAAACACCATTATTGACTTTTAAATATGGAGTCATAATAAAACCATATTCGTTTACTTTAGCATAACTAGCAAGTGATGTGATAAGTCCAATGTTTGGTCCTTCAGGTGTTTCAATTGGACAAATTCTTCCATAGTGAGATGGGTTAACATCACGAACTTCCATCCCAGCTCTATCTCTTGATAAACCACCAGGTCCTAACGAAGATAATCTTCTTTTATTGGTAAGTTCGGCTACTGGGTTTGTTTGGTCCATAAATTGAGATAGTTGGCTACTTCCAAAGAATTCTTTCATAGCGGCAGTTAATGGTCTTATGTTGATTAAACTTTTTGGTGTTACTTCTGATTCTTCTTGGGTAGACATTCTATCACGAATTACTCTTTCGATTCTAGATACCCCAATTCTGAATTGGTTTTGTAAAAGTTCGCCAACTTGTCTAACTCGACGATTAGATAAGTGGTCTATTTCATCAAAATTACCAATACCTTCTAAAAGGTTTAAATAATAACTTGTTGCTGCATATATATCTGGTATTGTCATTCTTCTTATATCAACACTTGGGTCATTTCCAATTATTTTAACAATTTTATCAGGATTTTTCTTAGAGTATACTTTAATTACTTGAATTTTGTTATAACTATCTAAGTCTTTATTAACTAAACATTCTACTAAGTTATAACCACCATCTAATATTGGTTTTAATTCACTTAATATTTCTTTAGTAATAACCGTTCCTTCTTTAACAATGACTTTACCATTTTGTTTGATTGTTTCAGCAATAACACAACCTAGTAATCTATCACATACATTTAGTTTTTTGTTAAAT
Organism: uncultured Bacilli bacterium; assembly: GCA_947628785.1. Taxonomy (GTDB): domain Bacteria; phylum Bacillota_I; class Bacilli_A; order RF39; family UBA660; genus HGM10857. The sequence goes on along the minus strand of CANRBE010000103.1, from coordinate 4,342 downwards.
TTATAACGTCCTACTTTAGCCAAATCATATCTAAATGAATCAAAGAAATGAACAATTAATTGGTTTTTAGCACTGTCTAAAGTAGATGGTTCACCTGGTCTTAATTTAGAGTGAATATCGATTAGTGCCTCATCAGTATTTTTGTTGGCATCTTTATTGATAGTATTTTCTAGATAGTCATCTTCACCAAATAAATCATAAATATCATTATCACTATTTAAACCAATAGCTCTAAGTAAAGTAGTTAAAGGAACTTTTCTAGTTCTATCAATTCTAACATATAAAACATTTCTAGCATCAGTTTCATATTCTAGCCAAGTACCTCGTGATGGGATTATTTGACTGGTAATAACTGAACGTCCATTTTTATCTATTTCTTCTGAAAAGTAAGCACTTGGTGAACGTACTAATTGGGATACAATTACCCTTTCGGCTCCATTTATGATAAATGTTCCACCATCAGTCATAACTGGCATATCACCTAGATATATATCTTGTTCTTTTACTTCCCCTGTTTCATGATTAAAAAGCCTTGCTTGAACTTTTAAAGGCGCCGCATAGGTTGCATATCTTTCTTTGCAACCTTTGATTGAGTATCTTGGTTGTTCAAAGTAATAGTCCCCAAAATCTATTTCTTGAACTCCAGTAAAACTCATAACTGGGAAAATGTCTTCAAAAACTTCCTTGATACCATGTTGTATAAATTCATCATATGACTTTTTTTGTATTTCTAGTAGGTTTGCAAGTTCGATTGCATTTTTTGTTTTTGCATAATTTCTTCTGGTCCTGTGATCTCCAAATTTCTTAACTGTATAAGCCACTTTTTCACCCCTATATACTATATTTTTTAAAAGATCTTTTCGCATGTATTGGTACATGCCACCAATTTATAATTTTAACTTATTTTTGTAAAGTTGTCAATGCCAACGAGGGTTATTTTTCTTAAAAAAGCCAAAAAGAACTAAAACAAGATTTTTTTTGACTTATTTTAGTTCTCCTTTCTTTACCTTAATAAAGTAATATTATTTTAATTCAACAGATGCCCCAGCTTCTTCGAATTTAGCTTTAAGTTCATCGGCTTCTTCTTTAGTAGCTTTTTCTTTAACTACTCCACCGTTATCAGCTAAATCTTTAGCTTCTTTTAATCCAAGTCCTGTAACATCACGAACGATTTTGATAACTTGAATTTTGTTAGCACCTGCACTAGTTAATACTACATCTACTGTGCTAGGTCCTTCTTCCTTTTCTCCAGCTGCTGGAGCAGCTGCTACTGCTACTGCTTGTGGGTCAACTCCTAATTCTTCTTTCATTAAATCAACTACTTCTTTTACTTCAAGTACAGTCATTTCTTTTACTGCATCAACGATTTCTTTTGCACTTAATTTTGCCATATTATTCCTCCTTAATTTTTTTCTAAATTTTGACTATGTAAGTCTAAACATATTGCCATATTTCTAACGTGTTCCATAAGACCACTGGCAAACATATTTAATAAACCATCTTTTGATGGAATTCTTGATAGTTCTTTTAGCATATTTATATCAGCTATTTCACCATCGACAATACCCACTTTTAATTCTAATGCTTCATGTTCTTTTGCAAAGTCAGCTAATATTTTGATAGGAGCAACAGCATCTTTTGAAAATGCAATTGCTTTAGGTCCATTCATATGGTCTTGTAAATCAATATTTAGCTTGTCTAATGCTCTTTTTACTAAACTGTTTTTGTAGACTTTAAAGTATGAATCATTACTTTTTAGCATTTTTCTTAGTTTGTCGGTTTCACCTACTGTTAAGCCACGGTATTCAAACCAAACAACACTTGATGCATCTTGTATTTGACTAGCTATTAATTCTACTTGTTTAGCTTTTTCATCAATTATCTTTTGATTTGCCATAATGCCTCCTTTTCATGTAAAAAGACCCCACATAAACAGTAAGGTCTTATTTTAGTTACCTCGGTAGGCTATTAAGCTTTTGCCCCTACTGTCTACGGTCTTCCCATGCCCTAATTATAGCATGGTTGTTTTTATTTGTAAAGTTTATTTTTCAAATTGGCTTAAATCTAGTTTAATACCAGGACCCATAGTTGTTGCTAAAGAGATATTAAGAACGTATTTTCCTTTTACTACAGCTGGTTTTGATTTGTAAATAAGGTTTACGAATGTATCTAAATTTTCGATTAGTTTATCACTGTCGAATGATACTTTACCAATGATTGTATGAACATTTCCATAGCTATCTGCTCGATATTCAACACGACCTTTTTTGATATCATTTACAGCTTTTTTAGTATCGATTGTAACGGTTCCAGTTTTAGGATTTGGCATCAAACCTCTTGGTCCTAAGACTTTTCCTAATTTACCTAATAAAGGCATCATATCTGGAGTTGCTACGATAACATCGAAATCAAACCAGTTTTCGTTTTGAATTTTATCAATTAAATCATTATCTCCAACAAAGTCAGCTCCTGCTTCTTTAGCCATGTTAGCTGCTTCTCCTTTAGCAAGTACTAATATTTTTTTGGTTTTTCCAGTACCATTTGGTAATACGATAGCTCCTCTTAATTGTTGGTCAGCTTTTTTAGTATCTAAGTTTAGATGCATAGCAAGTTCTACTGAAGCATCGAAGTTAGCTATATTAGTACTTTTAATTAATTCTATGGCTTCTTCTTTACTATATGTTTTTTTCTTGTCTATTTTTTTTGAAGCTTCTTGATATTTTTTTCCTTTTTTCATTTTATTTCCTCCTTATGTGGTTTTGCGGATTAAACCTCCCACATAGGTTATTACCTATATGAAATTAATTTTCTACTTTAACACCCATGTTTAAGGCTTGGCCTTCAACTATTTTCATGGCTGCTTCAACTGTATCAGCATTTAAGTCTGGTAATTTAGTTTCAGCTATTTCTTTTACTTGGTCTTTAGTTAAAGTTGCGACTGTTTCATTAGCCCCTTTAGTTGCTCCTTTTTTAATCTTAGCTGTTTTTTTAATTAAGAATGATGTTGGTGGAGTTTTTATTTCTAAATCAAAGGTTCTATCTTCATATATTGTAATATGAACTGGAACTATATCTCCCATTTTATCTCTAGTCGCATCATTATATTTAGTACAAAATTCCTGTAAATTAATTCCACTTGGTCCAAGGACTGTTCCAACTGGTGGTGCTGGTGTTGCTTTACCTGCAGGAATTTGTAGTGTTAATTCTTTACTTATTTCTTTTTTGGCCACGAAAAACACCTCCTATTTTTTTATTTTCGTGTGTGGTAAAAATGATATCCGCCAGTCATCTCCCACAAATCTATATTAATTAATTTAATATAGCAAACTGATTGTACCACATTTTTTTTGGGTTGTCTAGATTTTGTTTTATTTTTAATTATCTATTTTTGTTTTTTATAAATATTACCTTATTAATTATAGTTTCATTTTATATTTTATATGATAAATTTAATTAATTTAATAAAATATTAAAAAGTTAGAGTTTTGTTCTCTAACTTTATTCTATTTCTAACTCATATTCATCTCCTAATGCTCCTGAGCCTGTTCCTAGTTTGACACTACTTTTCAGTACTACGACTGGGCGCACTCCATACGAATAGTTGCTGTTAGTGCCGTACCAGCAACTGTCGTTAGGAAACCAATTATACAAGCTGTAAGCGTAATAGGCAGTGGCCAGCCAGTAGTAGCTTCCGATATCTATTAGTTCTGTACTTCTTCCGCAGTATGAATTTTGGACATTATAACAGTTTCCATGTTCATTTTTATCTAAGTAGTCCCATAAACTATAATTTTCATTTCCGTTTTTATTATAATTTATTATATTAAAATCATCACTATCCATATAATGGACACTTAAGGCATATGTACTATTTCCATACTTGGTCCAGGCTTTTCCTGTCCCCTCATTACTAGCTGATGTTGCTCTTACTTTTAGTATTTCTTTACTTGCTGCACTTTGTCCAAAGGCATGGTAGTAACATTCTGGGGTCCCTCCATGAATTAGTGTGATTTGTCCATTACTATCAACATCCATTATTCGCCAACCACTATATTTCGTTGTATATGAAGCATTATAACATGTGATACTCTCATTCTTACTTAAGTCATTTGCCGAATTACTTGTATATTTATCATATATATTGAATTTCCCTTGGGTTTTTACTTCTGTTTCTGCTACTCCATCTCTTGTGGCATTCCAGAATTCATTATCTGGGGTGTAGTTTACATAATCTCCTGGTTTTGCTTCTTTAACTGGGGGCTGTTCTCCATCACTTTTTTCTCCACTCCATGTTCCATTATAATTAAACTTATATCCATTTATTATTAAATCTTTAACACTT
>CANRBE010000102.1 GCA_947628785.1 uncultured Bacilli bacterium | reverse complement strand
AAAGAAAAGAACCAGAATTGGTCATACAGTAGATAAAAAAGGTAAAAAAATAAGAATTTCTAAAAAATCAGGAGAAAGTCTTGATTAACCTGAAAGGAGGGAAATGATGAACCGCCTAAAAGCAAAATATATAGAAGAAATAGTGCCTAGTTTAAAAGAACAATTTGCTTACAAAAACGTAATGGAAGCACCAAAATTAGAAAAAATAGTTGTTAATATCGGAGTTGGAGATGGAGCTAGTAATAGTAAATTACTTGAAGCAGCTTGTCATGATTTAGAAGCAATAACTGGACAAAAACCAGTTGTAACTAAATCAAAAAAATCAATAGCTGGTTTTAAAATTAGAGCTGGTCAAGGAATTGGTTGTAAAGTAACTCTAAGAGGAGATAATATGTATAACTTTTTAGATAAGCTAATTAGTATTACTTTACCTCGTGTTCGTGATTTTAGAGGTATTTCAACTAAGTCATTTGACGGTAGAGGAAATTACACTTTAGGATTAAATGAACAATTAATATTTACCGAAATTAACTATGATGATGTTTTAAAACTACGTGGTATGGATATTGTTTTTGTCACAACCGCAAAAACAAACGAAGAAGCGCTTGCTCTTTTAAAAGGGTTTGGTATGCCTTTTAAAAAGTAAGGTTAGGAGGATAATATGGCTAAGAAAAGCTTAAAAGAAAAACAAAAAAGAAAACCAAAATTCAAAGTACGCGAATATACTAGATGTTCTCGTTGCGGAAGACCACATGCTGTACTTAAAAAATATGGAATTTGTCGTATTTGCTTTAGAGAATTAGCTTATAAGGGACAAATCCCTGGAATGAAAAAATCTAGTTGGTAAGAAGGAGGGATTAATTTGACAGATCCAATCGCAGATATGCTTACAAGAATTCGTAATGCGAATCAAATGAAGTATAAAGAAGTTGAAATGCCAACTTCAAAAATGAAAGAAGGAATTGCTGCTATTTTAAAAAATGAAGGATTTATTGCTGACTATAAAGTTAAAAAAAGCAATGTTCAAAGTATCTTAGTTTTAACTTTAAAATACAGTGATACAAAAGAACGTATTATATCTGGTCTTAAAAGAATATCAAAACCAGGATTACGTGTCTATGCTAAAACAGAAGAAATCCCAACTGTATTAAATGGTTTAGGTATTGCCATTATCTCAACATCAAAAGGATTGATGACTGATAAAGAAGCAAGAAAACAATCATTAGGTGGAGAAGTTTTAGCTTACATTTGGTAGAAAGTGAGGATAAACTATGAGTAGAATCGGTTTAAGAAAACTAGATATACCAGAAGGTGTACAAATTACTGTTGACGCAAACTCTGTGAAAGTAGTTGGTCCAAAAGGAGAACTTTCTACAGTTGTCAACGAAAATATAACCGTAAAACAAGAAGAAAACAAAATTATCGTTGAAAGAAAAAGTGATGCTTATAAAAATTTTCATGGAACTGCTAATGCATTAATAAAAAACATGATAGAAGGTGTCACAAAAGGATTTGAAAAAAAACTTGAAATTGTTGGTGTTGGTTATCGTTTCCAAGTTTCAGGAAATAAGCTAACAGTAAATGCTGGTTACTCTCATCCAGTTATTGTTGAAGCACCTAAAGGAATAACTTTAGAATCGCCAAGCAATACTGAATTAATTATTAAAGGTATCGATAAAGCAGCTGTTGGTAAATTTGCATCTGAAATAAGAGATATCAGAAAACCAGAGCCTTACAAAGGAAAAGGAATTCGTTATGCTGGAGAACATATTAACCGTAAAGTTGGTAAAAAAGCTGCATAATGATTAGTAAAGGAGAGAAATACTTATGATAAAAAAAGTAGCTCGTAATGATGTACGTCAAGCTAGACACAAAAGAGTACGCGAAAAAGTAAGTGGAACAAACAGTGTACCAAGACTTAGTGTGTTTAGAAGTAACGGAAACATCTTTGCTCAAATTATTGATGATGAAAAAGGTACAACATTAGTAAGTGCTTCTTCAATTGATAAAGAACTTAAACTTAAAAATGGTGGAAATGTTGAAGCTGCTTGTGAAGTTGGTAAACTATTAGCTAAAAGAGCAAAACAAGTTAAAATTAACAAAGTCGTTTTCGATAGAGGTGGTTACTTATACCATGGACGTGTAAAAGCCTTAGCTGAAGCCGCACGAGAAAACGGATTAGAATTCTAAAAGGAGGAATTTGTGTGGAAGAAACAAAAAAAACAAATGAAACTGAATCTACTCCTAAAAGAAAACCAAGAGGAAATCGCAAAAGAGATCCACGTCCTAAAAAGATTAAACTTTATGATGAAGAAGTAATCGATATTAAAAGAGTAACAAAAGTTACTAAAGGTGGACGTAATTTCCGTTTTGCAGCAACTGTTGTTGTAGGAGATAGAAAAGGTAAAGTAGGTATCGGTACTGGAAAAGCAAATGAAGTACCAGATGCTATTAGAAAAGCTAGTGAAGCAGCTACTAAAAATGTTGTTAAAGTATCACTTTTTGAAGAGAGAACTATACCTCATGCTGCAATTGGTGTTCAAAGTGCTAGTAAAGTAATTTTAAAACCTGCTTCAAAAGGTACTGGAATTAAAGCTGGTGGAGCAGTACGTTATGTACTAGAATTAGCTGGTATTAAAGATATCTTATCAAAATCATTAGGTTCAAATACAAAAATCAATGTTGCTTATGCGACTTTAAAAGCACTAAAAGTACAAAAAACAAAAGAAGAAGTTGCTAAACTTCGTGGTAAGAAAGTGGAGGAAATCTAATATGAAATTACATACGATTAAAACTCCAGTAGGAGCAACCCATTCAAGAAAGAGAAAAGGTCAAGGTATCGGTAGCGGACAAGGAAAAACTGCTGGTCGAGGATACAAAGGACAAAATTCAAGAAGCGGTGGAGGAGTAAGAGTTGGCTTTGAAGGAGGTCAAACACCTTTATTTAGACGTATTGGAAAAAGAGGTTTCTCTAATGCTTTATTTAAAAAAGAATATGCAGTGCTTAATTTAAGTGATTTGAACAAATTTGATGATGGAGCTGTTATTACACCTGAATTATTAAAAGAAATGGGTGTTTTGAAAAAACAACTAGCTGGTGTTAAAATTTTAGGTAATGGTACTTTAGAAAAAAAATTAACTGTAAAAGCTCATTGTTTTTCAGAAACAGCTAAAGAAAAGATAGAAAAATTAGGTGGAAAAGCAGAGGTGATTTAAAATGTTTGCCACAATAAAGCAAATATTTACTCCTCAAAATAAAGATTTAAGAAGAAGAATTTATTTTACATTCTTTATGCTTTTTATCTTTAAATTAGGAACGACAATAGTTGTTCCTGGGGTAAAAGATTCAGTAGATACTAATGGACTAGGATTTCTAGAACTTTTAAATGTCATGGGTGGAGGAGCATTATCTCAATTTTCCATCTTTGCACTTGGAGTATCTCCATATATTAGTGCATCAATTATTACTTCCATATTACAATGGGATATTATACCTTATTTTTCAGAACTTGCTAAACAAGGACAAACAGGTCGAAACAAAATAAATAGGATTACTAGATATTTAGGTATTATAATGGCTTTTATTCAAGGACTTATTTATTCATATGCATTTGTTAAAGGTGGGCAATTAATAGACCATTTAACTTATGCAACAATACTAACAGCTGGTACAGCTTTATGTTTATGGATGGGAGATCAAATAACTAGAAGAGGAATTGGTAATGGTATATCATTAATTATAATGGCTGGTATTATTGCTAGTATTCCAACAATGTTTGTTAGTCTTTGGAATGAATTATTTACAACAGCAAGTACTCAAGCAATGGCTTTAGGGGTAACTAAATTTATTCTATTTGTCATTATTTATATAGCTATATTAGTTGGAGTTGTCTTTGTTGAAACAAGTGAAAGAAGAATACCTATTCAGTATGCTAATAAATCAACTAATGCTTATGGAAAACAACAAAGTTATATTCCACTTAAACTAAATGTTGGTGGTGTTATGCCAGTAATATTTGCATCTATGTTATTATCGATACCATCATTAATAGCTAAAGTATTTAGTAAAAATAGTGGATTAAATTTATTTGTTAATAAATATTTAGTAACAACTTCATTAACTGGTTTTATTATTTATATGGTAGCAATTTTTATCTTTGCTTACTTTTATGCTCACATGCAATTAAAACCAGATGAAATGTCTGATACTTTAAATAAAAATGGTGGATTTATTCCAGGTATTAGACCAGGCAAGGAAACATCAACATATTTAAAGAAAGTAATTACAAATATTACTACAGTTGGAGCTTTATCTTTAGCTATTATAGCTGGAATACCAATTATTTTTGAAGCTGTTTCTAGTTTAACAACTAAAGTAAGTATTGGTGGAACAGGATTACTAATTGTAGTTGGAGTATCACTTGAAGCTTATAGACAACTTGAAAGTGAACTAATATCTAGAAGTTTTAAAAAACAACATACTAGAAGAAGGAGACATTCATAATGAATATTATTTTACTTGCTCCTCCAGCCGCTGGTAAAGGAACTATGTCAGAATTAATAAGTAAAAAATATGATTTAGAACCATTATCTACTGGAGATTTACTTAGAGCAGTTTTAAATAAAGGTGATGAAGAATCTGTTCGCTTGAAAAAAATTATGGATAGTGGACAATTAATAGATGATGATTATATTTTATCTTTAGTAAAAGAAAAACTTGGTAATAATAAAGGATATATCTTTGACGGATTTCCAAGAACTATTAATCAAGCTGATGCTTTAGATACTTTACTAACAAGTATTAATGATAAAATAGATAAAGTTATATATATAACAGTACCAAAAGAAGTTTCTCTTAAAAGAACAATTGGTAGAAGAGTTTGTCCAAATTGTAAAAAGGTATATAATATATATTTTAATAAACCAAAAAATGAAAAAATTTGTGATGAATGTGGTAGTAATTTGATAAAAAGAAATGATGACGTTGAAGAAGTATTTAATAAAAGATATGATACTTATTTGAAAGAAACTATGCCTTTAATTGAGTATTATAAAAATAAAGGACTTTTAGAAGAAGTAGAAAATATAGATAAAGAAGAAACATTTGCTCAAATAACAAAAATATTGGAGGAAATATGATAGTTGTTAAATCTGACTATGAAATTGAGCTCATGAAAAAAGCTGGTCTTATAGTTGGAGATACACATAATTATTTAAAAAAATATATTAAGCCAGGTATTACAACTAAGAGGTTAGAAAAGTTAGCTTATGATTATATTATTAGTCGTGGTGCAACCCCTTCATTTTATCATTTGTATGGTTTTCCTGGAGCAATTTGTATATCCATAAATGAAGAAGTTGTTCATGGAATACCAAGCAATAGAAAGTTAAAAGAAGGAGATATCATTACTTTGGATATAGGAGCCTGTTATAAAGGTTATCATGGTGATTCTGCTTGGACTTATCCAGTAGGAAAAATAAGTAAGGAAAAAGAATATTTACTAAAACATACCAAAGAAGCATTATTTGAAGGACTGTCTGTTATTAAAGACGGTGTACATTTAGGTGATGTAAGTAATGCTATTCAAAAATATGCCGAAAAATATAACTTAGGTGTTGTTAGAGAATTAGTCGGTCATGGTATTGGTAATAAAGTCCATGAAAAACCTGATGTGCCTAATTTTGGGACATCTAAAACTGGTCCTATATTGAAAGCTGGAATGACCATTGCTGTTGAACCAATGTTGACCCTTGGTAAAAGGTATATAGCAGAACTTGATGATGATTGGACAATTGTTACAGAAGATAATAGTCCGTCTGCTCACTTTGAACATACAGTTTTGGTTACTAAAGATGGCTATACCATATTGACAAAGAGGTGATAAAATGGCAAAAAAACCAGTTCAAAATAAGAAGACCAACCCTAAAAAAACAGTTGGCTCTAAAAATTCAATTGAAATTGAAGGAAAAGTTTTAGAAGTTATTCCAGGTGGTCAATTTAAAGTAGAAATAGCTGGTGGACATATTGTTCAAGCTCACCGTTCTGGAAAAATAAGAATGAACTATATTCAAATATTACCAGGCGATACCGTTACTTTGGAATTATCAGAATATGATTTAACTAAAGGACGTATTATATGGAGAAAATTATAAATTCTTTAAATCGTTCACATTTCTGGTAAAATGCGATAGAACCCGTATTTTACCAGGTATTAATATGTGAATAAAATAGGAGGGATATAATGAAAGTAAGAGCGTCAGTAAAACCAATGTGTGATAAATGTAAAGTAATTACACGTAAAGGTAAAAAAATGGTGATTTGTGAAAATCCCAAACATAAACAAGTACAAGGTTAAGGAGGTGTTTTATGGCACGTATTAAAGGAATTGAACTACCTGATAATAAGAGGGTAGAAATTGCACTTACATATATTTATGGTGTTGGAAGAAGTTTATCTAACAAAATACTTAAAGATGCAAATGTAGATAAAGATAAAAAAGCAAAAGATTTGACTACTGATGAACAAGCAAGAATCCGTGAAGAAGTAGATAAATATACTACAGAAGGAGATTTACGCCGTGAGATTAATATGAATATTAAAACTCACATGGAAATCAAAGACTATGTCGGAGACCGTCATAGAAAACATCTTCCTGTTCGTGGTCAAAAGACGAGAAGTAATGCAAAAACTCGTAAAGGAAAAAATAAAACAGTTGCTAATAAGAAGAAATAGTTAAAGGAGGTTAAGTATGGCTTACAAACCAAGAAAACGTAAAGTAAAAAAGAATGTTCCAGAAGGAAAAGCTTATATTCATTCAACTTTTAATAATACTATTGTAACTTTAAGTGATAATGATGGTAATGTAATAAGTTGGGCTTCAGCTGGATCAATCGGATTTAAAGGAAGTAAAAAATCAACTCCATATGCTGCAGGTATGGCATCTGAAACTGCAGGTCGAGCAGCATATGATATGGGAATGAGAAAAGTGTCTGTCTATGTAAGAGGTCTAGGTTCTGGTAGAGAAACTGCCATTAGATCTTTACAAACAGCTGGACTTGAAATTACATCAATTACTGATGTAACACCAATACCACATAATGGATG
>CANRBE010000101.1 GCA_947628785.1 uncultured Bacilli bacterium | reverse complement strand
CCTGTTATAACATAACAAATTTTAACTAAAATACTAATAGGCATTAAAATTATTAGTCCCATAAAAGATATAATTAAATCAAATAATCTTTTTATAAAAAAATAACTATAAAGTTTTACTTTTGAAAATAATCCCAATTTTTTTTTACAAAAAAATAATTCTTCAAAAGTTTTTTCAAACATTTGAATACACTCCTCACATCTTTTTATATAAATAATATCCCAGAATATAGTAATCTTAAATATAAAGTTTTTAATATTTAATAAAGCCTTGTACTTTTAGACTACATATATTACAATAAAGACAGATAAAAAGAAATAGCTTGGTTATGTGCTATAAAAGCTACTAATTATGAAGAATTAGATAAATATTTAAAAGTTGTTTAACTGATGAAGAAAGAAAATTATCTATGAAAGAGGTGGAATTAATGAATAGTGAAAAATTCTTAAATGATTATTGGAAAGATGAAGACATCAATGAATATGTTAGACAAGCAGAATTAGAAGAAGCAGAACAAACTGGCTTCAATAATGGTTTCAATAATGCCTTAAATGAAATAATTAAAACAATGTTAAACAAAGGTTTAAAGTTATCAACAATCTCTGAAATATCTGGTAAATCTATAAATGAAATTAAAAAGTTTAAAAAACTTTCAAATTAAATGATAAAAGAAAATGAAGTTTGAACAAAGAGAAAGCCAGCATTTTTAAAAGTGCTGGCTAATAATATGTCATCAAAGATGTAGTTATTATTTAGTCATAAATTTAACTAAATTTTCAATGGATGTTTTTTTAAGTTCATTAGATGGGTGAACATATAATTCTAAAGTTATATTTATACTAGAGTGTCCTAGTATTTCACTTAACGTTTTAATATCCATTTTAGATTCAATAGACCTAGTCGCAAAAGTATGTCTTAAAGTATGAAAGTTAATATGTTTAATACCAACATTATTTAAAGTCCTTTCAAAAAAAATTCTAAATTGTCTAGGATCATATAGTTTTAAACTGTTTGATAAAAGGTAATAACTTTTATCGTTTTTAAATTCACTTAATAGTTCAACGATAAAATCTGGTATAGGTACTATTCTTTTAGATGTGTCACTTTTAGGGGTACTTTCAATTAAAATAGTTTTATTATCATTATTTTGATTATCATTTCTTATTCTTTGGATAGTTCTTTTTACCTCTAAAGTTTTATTTGAAAAATTGATATCTTCCCATTTTAGTCCACATACTTCACCTATTCTAAGTCCAGTATATAAACAAAGTAATAAACAGGTTTTTCTAATGTTTATTTTTTCTTTCAAGTATTTTTCTAATTTTATTTGTTCTTCTTTAGATAAAACATTTATTTTTTTTATTGGTTGTTTAATTTTTAAATTATCAATTTCTATTTTTTCACAGTATTTATTTTTGCTTGCTAGTTTAAGTGTCGACTTAATAATATAAAGTAAAGTTTTTTGAATAGATATCGATACATTGTTGTTTTGTAATGATATAAATAAATTGTTTATATCATCATCAGTTAATTTTTTTAAGAGTATATGACCAATGTCATTATCTAAATATGTTTTTATTGTAGTTTCATATTTTTGTTTTGTTTGAACTTTGACGTTTTCTTTGGTTTGTAACCATAAGTCCAAAATATCCTTAAAACAATATCCCTTTTTTCTTTTTAAATTCATATTTTCTCCTCCCTTTAACCCCTTAAACATATTCTTGATAAAGTAATTTGACATAAAATTTTCTAAATTTCTATACTATTCGACATATTTTTACATTTTTTTGCATTTTTATTATTATTTATGTTATAATGGACGTGCAATAAAATTACTTGGAATACTATATTCTAAGACATTTTTTTATAGATTACTATATTCTAAGATAGTGTTATTTAGTTAGTTTGAGGTGTTATTTATGAATAATGGAAAATTCGAGGAGTTAAAAATTAAAAAAAAGGCTTCCATTTATTTAATTTTTAAACGTTTTTTAGATATATTATTTTCATCAATTATTTTAATAATATGCTTACCTATTTTTTTAATAGTAGCTATCTTTATTAAAATAGACTCTAAGGGACCTGTTTTCTATAAACACAAAAGAATCGGTAAAAATGGTAAATATATCTATCTTTATAAATTTAGGAGTATGCATAAAGATGCTGATAAAAAATTAAAAGATTTACTTAAAGACCCTAAAATAAAAAAAGAATGGGAAGCTAATTTTAAATTAGACAATGACCCAAGAATTACAAGAGTTGGAAAAATATTAAGAAAAACATCTATTGATGAATTACCCCAACTTATCAATATTTTAAAAGGTGATATGTCAGTTGTTGGGCCAAGACCAATTGTTGATGGAGAAATAGATAAATATGGAAAAAACAAAGACAAATTTTTAAGTGTAACACCAGGTTTAACTGGTTGGTGGGCATGTAATGGTAGAAGCTGTAAAAGTTATTCAGACAGAATGAAATTAGAGCTTTATTATATAGACCATATAAGTTTACTATTAGATACAAAAATACTTTTAAAAACAGTTGTTGCAGTTATAAAGGGTCATGGTGCTAAATAATGAATAAACAAGATA
>CANRBE010000100.1 GCA_947628785.1 uncultured Bacilli bacterium | reverse complement strand
ATATCAAAGAAAATTACTTTCTAATCAACTTGTAAATATTGAAAATGCCGCTAGATCTTGGGGAGCTAAACATATGGATAAACTTCCTACTTCTTATGATACATCAGTTGTAAGAAATTTAGATAGTATTCAAGAGGGAGAAGAATATGGTATTTTAGTTATTACCCTTCAAACCTTACAAGATGAAGGATTGATTGATAGTAAGATAAAAAATCCAGTCAATAAAAAAGAAATAAGTCCAACAACAGAAATATATATAACTAATCTAAATAATGAATATCAATATGAAGTAAGATACGAAATGACTTAAAAGGTCATTTTTTTGGTTGTTTTATTTTTAGTGGTTTGATAAAATAAAAGTAGGTGATTAGATGTTATATTCGTCAAAAGAAAATGAAAAAATAAAAATGGTTAGAAAACTTCATAAAAAAAAATATCGTGACCAACAAGGTTTGTTTTTAATAGAAGGTGAACATTTAGTTTTAGAAGCTTATAAAAAAGGATATATTAAAGAACTTTATCTAAAAAAAGATACCATTTTACCTTTGGATGTTCCTATTAATTATGTTACAGATGACTTATTATTATATATGAGTGAATTAGATAGTCCAAGTCCAATTATAGGAGTTTGTTATAAATTAAAACCTATTAATGAATTAGGTAATCGTATTTTAATATTAGATAACATTCAAAACCCTGGTAATTTAGGAACTATTATTAGAAGTGCTGTTGCTTTTAATATCGATACAATAATACTAAGTAAGGATACAGTAGATTTATATAACTCTAAAGTTATTAGAGCTACTCAAGGACTTTTATTTCATGTTAATATTATCTTATCGGATATAGAAGAAAAAATTAGAGAGCTTAAAAAAAATAACTATCATATTTATGGAACAAGAGTAACTCATGGAAAATCATTAAAAAGCCTTGAAAAAAAGGAAAGATTTGCTATAATAATGGGTAATGAAGGAATAGGTATTAAAGAAGAAATTAAAGACTTGTGTGATGAATTTATTTATATAAAAATGAATCAAAACTGTGAAAGTTTAAATGTTGGAATTGCAACTAGTATTATTCTTTATGAGCTAGATAAGTAGGTGAGATATGGATTTTATATATGTTGGTAAATTTGTAAACACACATGGTTTAAAAGGAGAAATCAGAATTATATCAAATTTCGCATACAAAGATATTGTTTTTAAACCTGGTTTTGCTATTTACTTTGGTCAAACTAAAAAAGGTTTTACAATTAAAACATATCGCAAGCATAAAATGTATGATATGGTAACACTAATTGGACTAGATAAAATAGAAGATGTATTACCTTATAAAGGAATGGATGTTTTTATCAAAAGAAATTCTATTAAAATAGATGGGTTATTTGATGAAGATTATATCGGACTTGATGTTTATACTAATCACTATGTTGGAACAGTATATAATATAAAAAAAGGTAAAGCTCAAGATTTATTAGTGATTAAAGATAAAGATAAGCAATTTTTAGTACCTAAAGTAGATGCTTTGATTGAAAAAGTTAATATTCAAGATAAAAAATTGTGGCTTAAAGAAATTGGGGGGCTAGTTGATGAAGATTGATATTTTAACCCTTTTTCCAGAAATGTTTGATAATTTTTTAACTACTTCAATTATTGGACGAGCAATTGATAAAAAAAAGGTTGATATTAAAATACATAATATCAGAGATTACTCTTTAGACAAACATAAAAGAGTTGATGATTATGCTTATGGTGGGGGTAGTGGAATGGTTTTAATGCCAGAACCAGTTAAAAGAGCTATTGATAGTGTCAAAGATAATGATAGTTTAGTTATTTTATTAACCCCTCAAGGTAGTCCTTACAGTCAAGCTAAAGCTTTAAGTTTAGCCAAAGTTAAACATTTGATTTTAGTTTGTGGACACTATGAAGGTTTTGATGAAAGAATAAGATATTTTGTCGATTTGGAAATAAGTATTGGCGATTATGTTTTAACTGGTGGGGAATTACCTAGTATGGTTATAACTGATAGTATAGTAAGACTTTTAGATGGAGTAATTAATGAAGATTCTTATAAGTTTGATTCTTTTAGTGATAATTTATTAGATTATCCTGTTTATACTCATCCTTTAGTTTTTGAAGGATATGAAGTACCTGAGGTTTTAACTAGTGGAAATCATGAGAAAATAGCTAAGTGGCGAAAGGAACAACAGATTAAAAGAACAAAAGAAAGAAGACCAGATATTTTAGAAAAGAGCTGATATAATATGAAACATACTTTAAATAAAGAAAGTAAGTTAACTGGAGTTAAAAAGTTTGATTCCAAAAAAGGACTTAAAATAAAACCGAGAAATTTAGAAAAGTATGACTTTCCTAAGGTTGATAGTGTTGTTTTTTTCAACCAATCTTTTATTGAAAAAGTCCTTAAAAAAAAGTTATCTAGAAAACTTAACTATTATTTAGAGTATATTATGAATTTACTTAATGATGATGATGTAGAAGGAGCAAGTATTAGGGAAGCTTTAAATGATTTATCAAGATATCGTTCTATTGTTGAATATAAATATCAAGAATTTTTAGAAGAGGAATTTTTAGAAGAATTTTATAGGCATTTGGATAAATTAGAAAAAGAACTTAAAATGCGACTTTTATACCAATCATTTTCATATGATGAACCAGAGGAAAAAAGGAGAAAATCGCGGTAAAACCTTTACAGAATAGGTAAATTGTGGTAAAATCTTTCATGTAATCCGCTTATTTTACCTCAAAATAATGATTGCCAGAGATAAGGAGAGTGACTATGAATATTAAAGACAAAAT
>CANRBE010000099.1 GCA_947628785.1 uncultured Bacilli bacterium | reverse complement strand
ATAGATTTGATTTTGAATTATATGATTCTTCTCAAAAATTTAACTTTTTGTATAAAAATAATTTAATTAACTTTATATAAAAAAAGAAAATCAAATTTATTATAAATTCAACTTTCTTTCATTTCTTCCCCCAAAACTCTTTACACTAACTTTAATTTTATGTTTTTTTTACATAAAATAAGCACTAATTATTAGTGCTATTCATCCTCATCATCTTTTTTCTTTAATACTTCTCTTGGTTTAGAACCTAAACTAGGTCCTACTATTCCTCTTTCTTCTAGTAAATCCATAGCTCTAGCCGCTCGATTAAAGCCTATTTTAAATTTTCTTTGCAAAGAAGAAGTACTAGCTTTTTGACTCGATACTACAAAATCGACAATTTGGTCGTATAAAGGTTCTTCGGTCGCATCTTGTTCATCAACCATAGTTGTTGCTCCTTTACTTTCTTGGTCTTCTAAAAGTTTTTCATTGTAATTAGCTTTTTGTTGATTGATTGCATAATTAGCTACTTTTTTAATTTCATCATCACTTAAGAAAGTTCCTTGAACTCTAGTTGGAATATTTTCTCCTTGCATTTTAAACAACATATCACCTTTACCAAGTAATTTTTCAGCCCCTGGTGAATCTAATATGGTTCTTGAATCTATTTGTGAAGATACTGCAAAAGCAATACGAGATGGTATATTAGCCTTAACAACACCTGTAATAACATCAGTACTAGGTCTTTGCGTTGCGACTATCAAATGAATTCCCGCTGCCCTTGCCATTTGAGTAATTCGCATAATTGAATCTTCTACTTCTTTAGCAGCTACTAACATCAAATCAGCAAGTTCATCGATAATTACTACAATAAAAGGCATTTTTTTCATTTTATCATGACTAGGTCTTTTTTGATTTTCTTTATCTACTAGTTCATTATATCCTGCAATGTTTTTAGTACCTGTACGACTAAATATTTCATATCTATCTTCCATTTCCACTACAATATTTTTTAAAACTGTATTGGCCTTTTTAGCGTCAGTTACAACTGGAGTATATAGATGGGGAACACATTCATACATAGATAATTCTACTTTTTTAGGGTCGACTAAAACTAGTTTTACTTCATCTGGTTTGGTTCTCATCAAAATTGATACTATAATACTATTGATACATACTGACTTACCACTACCAGTTGAACCAGCTACTAACAAGTGAGGGGTTTTATTTATTTCCATAAATACTGGTTTACCCATAATATTTCTACCTAAAGTAACTAGTAATTTAGATTGTTTATAGTTTTTAGGAACACAATCTAAAAGTTCACGAACAGTTACCATTGATGTTACTTTATTTGGTATTTCAATTCCAATTGTTGACTTACCAGGTATTGGAGCCTCAATTCTGACATCTTTAGCTGCTAAGGCTAAAGCTATTTCTTTATTTAAACTTTGTATTTTAGATAATTTAGTTCCCGATTTAATTCTCATTTCATATTGGGTTACCGCAGGTCCAACATTATAATCAATCACTTCTCCAACGATATTAAAGTCATTAAGTACTTGTTCAATAATTTTTTTATTGTTATCAATGGTTTCTTTACTTTCTACACTTTTCTTTTTAGGTGGTTCGTTTAATAAGGTTTTTGGTGGTAAAACATATCCTTTAGTTGGAACTTCTTCAAATACTGGTTCTATTTTTTCTTCTTCTACTTCTTTTATTTCTTCTTCTACATTTTTCATTGAAGCTATTTTCTTTAAATCAGCTAATGATAAAACTACTGTCTTTTCTTCGTTTTCATCTTTTATTTCTTCTTTGGTTTTATCTTTTTCTTCTATTTCTTCAACTTCTTTTTCCCTTCTTCTTGGCATTTTTATTTTGGATGTTATTTTGTTAAATAAATCAGCTAGTGATATATCGGTAATTAAAACAATACTACCAAGCATTAAAGCAATAGTTGTTATAATGGTACCAGGTATCGCAAGTAAACTTGAAAAAGTTGCCGCAAAGAAAGCTCCTATCATTCCCCCACATATATTACTAATACTAGCTATTTCCATTCTATGACCTGCTTGTTGCATAAACATATTAACAGTTTCGGTTATAATACCCGCAAATCCTTTTAAGTCATGACTACTTATATATTTGACATGGGAAAGTATTAATATACTAATTACTAATATGTATATTCCAATCATTCTAGTAGTTAAAAAATCTGGCAATTTTCTTTTAGCTATCATATAGCTACCAGTAGCTATTAAGGCAAGAAATAAAAATATATACCAAGTTCCTACTAAAAAAACTGCAAAGTTAGTTACAAATATCCCAACTATTCCTGCTTGCATTATTCCTACTAATGATACAATAATTAAAGCAAGACCTATTAGTTCTATTTTATAACCAGTATTTTCTTCTTTTTTTTCTTTTTGTTTTTTCTTTTTTGCCATACAACTATCCTCCTTTTTTATTGTATCAAATTATAGCTAGAAAATCTATTATTTTTGACAAATAAAAAAACAGGAGCAAGAAATAACGATAAAAACCTGATCTCCCAGGTGGGCACTACATGGCTTGCTTTAGGATCCTTATGAAATAAGTATTCGACACCACAAGTCAATTAAGTTCCCAATCGTTATATTTTAGTAGGTTTTTCAAATTAACCTTACTCCTGTAACTTAATTATAGCATAGTAATTTTAATTATACTAGCCTTTTTTTGTTTTTTTTAAGATTATCGTCAAATTGTTAAAAAAAACAAGTAATATTTTTTAAATCTTTTAAAATTAATTACTTGTAATTATACCTTTTATGTTTTTACATTTTTTTAATAAATAAAAGTCATTTAACTAACTGAGTTTTTAATTTTTTTAGTTGTTTTACAGGAACACTAGTTACTTTAGATACAAAATCTATAGTTGCCCCATTTTTAAACATGCTCTCTATTAAATTTTTTTCTTTTGTGGCTTCTCCTTGAATTATACCCTGATTAATTCCCTCTTCATAACTATCTTGCCTAGCTTCTTCTAATACTAATTCATCCTCTTCTTCTTTAGTCCACCATTTCTCTGGAAATTTCCTATTTTTACACATATCCATCACCTCTTCTATAAATTTTTTAATTCTTTTTTCACTTAAGTTATTTCTTAATATACT
>CANRBE010000098.1 GCA_947628785.1 uncultured Bacilli bacterium | reverse complement strand
ATTAAAAAGTGATATTATATTCATAGAGAAAACAACTCCTTAAAACCTTTGAACTTCGAGTTCGTATCAAGGTTAATATATTTTTTGTTAATTTAATTATATAACTATTTTTAAAATTTTGAGTGCTTTCTCTTTTATTTTGGAAAAATTTATTTTCCCACATTTAGTTTACTACATCAATAATTGAATGAATATTGTAAAAAAGTTTTATTTTTGTTATAATATATAATCAAATGATATATTGATAATGCTGTTTTGAAAAGGAAGTATTTTTATATGAATAGAGGAATGTTGATATGTAGCTTTTCATTGAAGAAAAGATATAAAAATGATGAAAACTTGATTTGTTTAAATGATGTGTATGAATGCAAAGTTAATAATAACACAAAAATTTATGAAAATATAATATCTATGTTAGATGGTTTTTGTAAACATTATAAATCATATAGCGATGATGAAGATTTACAAAAAATGTTTTTGGTTGATAACAAAAGTATAAAGAAATATAATGATGAAACAAGTAATTCTATGTCTTTTATAATATGCTCAGGAAGTTATGGAATAGAAGCAGAAATGACAGATAGAAATACCAAAAAAATAAATTACCGTTGAAACAAAGATGATGCTGATATTAAGAGATTTATTTGTTATGTATATGTTCCTAAGGATAAAGCCGATATTAAAATTAAAAAAGGAATTATTATTTTTCAATCTATTGCTAAATATGGTATAAAGACAATTACTAATAATTATATGAGGGATTATTTTTCAAAAATTGGACTTACTTTTGAAGTGAAAAGTGTATCTCCTACTGCCTTTTTTGATAATTTAATTGAAAAAGGTGAGATTAAAAAGTTAACAATTACTAGAAATTTGGTATCTAAAAATATAGCTGATAATTTGTTTATAGAAAAAGGAAAAGTAAAAACTTCTTATACTAATCCAGTATTTAAAAATGATGGAATAAGAAAAATAAAAAGCTTATTTGCTAAAAAAAGTGAAAATTCAAAAATTGAATTAAGTGAAATATTAGATAAGGATATCGAAGATATTAGTTTATGTTTTAGTTTAGGAGGTAGAAGTAGAACAGTAAGGCTTGCTGCACTAGATAAGTTAAGTATTATAGAGGAAATACCAAAAACAATAACAACGGAAGAACAAATAGTAAATTATATGAAAAATACTGCTAAATCGTATAAGGAGCATTTAATATGTTACTAATTGGCTTAATATTTTTAATATTAGGAATGTTACTCGTAATATTAACTAAATCTGATTATTTAAATATTTTTGAAATAATAACTGACTACTTTAAAATATTTAATAATAATAAAAGGGAGTGTATTATATTTTGTTTATATCCATTATTTTTTTCAATAGGAATAGTTTTTTTAAGTGATACTATTGATAAACTATATTCAGAATTAAGCGTAATTGTTGGGATAATATTATCTATGTTATTTGCTGGATTGAGTATATTAACAACCTATGATTGTTCTGCTATAACAGATGAAGAACAGAAAGAAAAATTTAGAATGTCAATAGTTCAAACAATAAATGCAATAAGATTTGATTTTTTGATGTGTTTGGTATTGTTGATTGTAATAATTCTTATAAAGATAAAATTTTTATACTTTAAATTTATTATAGATATCAAAGTTATAGTTTCAGTGTTAAATATAGTTTTACCAATTATTGTATTATATCTTTTTTTTGTTATTTTATTTGTTTTATTATTGATAATTAAAAATATGTTTATATTAATTAAATTTAATACGTATATTGAAAAAAAATAATAAACTAAAATTATTACTTTGTTTTTAAATTTTAATAATATAATTCTTTCTAAAGTGTTGGTAAAATCTATAGTGTAGATTAATAAGAGAAAAGTAGTTTATTTATAAACAAAAATATTTTATTTGTTGTGAAAGTAGTATAAAAAATAATTTAAAATTTTAGTTATTTTGGTAATGATATTAACCTATTTTTTTAAATGTCATACAATAAATTGAGGAGGATAATGTATGGCAAAAATAGTAATTGATGCTGGTCACCAGAGCAAGAATAAACCCAACTAAAATAAAATTAGTTGTAGCAAATGATAATCTATAAAATTTAATAATAATTATAATAAGATACTTTTTAGCAAAAGTATTTTTTGATGTTATAATATATATGAGGTGGTGTAAATGTTTGAATTGGACAATATTTTATCTTATGCAAGTGCAAATATACAAATAATAGGTATATTTATAGCTATTATTGGTGGACTTGTTGCAACGAAATTATTAAATGCTAAAATAGAAAAGGATACTTTAACAGAA
Organism: uncultured Bacilli bacterium; assembly: GCA_947628785.1. Lineage (GTDB taxonomy): Bacteria > Bacillota_I > Bacilli_A > RF39 > UBA660 > HGM10857. The sequence goes on along the minus strand of CANRBE010000098.1, from coordinate 886 downwards.
AAACTAAATAAATTAATAAAAGAAATTAATTTTAATGAAGAAAAAAAATCTAGAAAAGAGCAAAAAATTTATTTAAAAAAGAGAGAAGATTATATATATTATATTTATGATAAAATAATAGAAAAAAATTTTGATATATCAAATTATGATGATCATGATTTGAGTGAAGAACAAAGATTAAATATAATAGAAGAAATAAAAGCAATTATGTCAGAAGCTAAAAAAATATTTAAAGAAAAGCATAAGAAAAGTGAAGTTAAAGAAATACTAAAAAGTCATCATATTCAGGAAAATACTATTGAATATATGATTTATGATTATGTTGGCTTTGAAACAGGTGATAATACAGGTAGAACTACCCCTTTTGGTACGTTAATTCCAAATATTGATGATATAAGGATGAATTCAAGGACTATATCATTACAGGAAAATATGGAAGAAAGAGATTTAAATAATCGAATAGATGAATTAAATGAACTACTTAAGTGGAAATTAATTGAAAAAGAAGATACTGAATTAAAGATAAAGGCAATTAGTGATAGTTTAAATGTAAAAAAAGATATTGTTTTATTTATATCAATAACATTACTTGGAATTATTATTCCTCAAATAGTATTGTCTATATATCCTATTTTTATAAATTATAAGTGGCTTAAATATGTGTTTGCTATATATAGTATAGTTATATTCGTAGGAGCGATGATAGCAATGTTATGGTATATTTATAAACTATATAATAATATTAATAAAAATGATTAAACAATCAATAAGGGTTGTTTTTTTATACATGAACTTAAAGATTGGAGGATTGATATATGAATTTAAATTATGCAATATTTAGAAGTCAACCTATTATGACATTAAATGATTTAGCCCAAATTGGTTC
>CANRBE010000097.1 GCA_947628785.1 uncultured Bacilli bacterium | reverse complement strand
TAACAATAAAAGTTCTTAAAGCCTTATCATTTAAGGTTCTAAGAACTTTTTCACTTCTAAAAGTGTTAAATTTGAGAGTATACCTTGTTTTTTTAAAAATTACTAGTGTTTTGAATAAGAAAAGAAATACCAATTGATATTTCTTTAATAATATTCTTTTTTATTTTGTTTTTTTATCTATATTATGATGTGATTAGGCTGTATTCATCACCTTTTAAACCTGATTCTTGTTGAGATAATTTTACATTTGGTTTTAGGACTATAACTGGACGTACACCCAAAGATCCGTTCCATGAAGTACAATAATTAGTATTGCAAAATGAATATAATACCTCTGGTAGAATCACTACACTTGCTATCCAATAGTAAGTATCTATAGCTATCAATTGTGAATTTCCTCCACATTTAGATAAATTTTCACCATAACAATTTCCTTTTTCTCCTTTATCTAATATATCCCATAAACTATATTCTTCAGTTCCATTTTCTTCATAAATAATTGTATTTGCATCATCACTATCCATATAGTGAACACTTAAGGCTAATTCACTATTTCCATATTTAGTCCATGCTTTTCCTTCTCCTTCGTCTTCCACAGATGTAGCTCTTTTTTTCAATATAGTTTTACTAGCTACACTCTCATCTTTATAATTGTGATAGTAACATTCTGGAGTCCCCCCATGAATTAACGTAATCTGACCTGTGTTTTTATCTATATTCATAATTCGCCATCCGCTATATTTTGGTTTATAATATGTTCTATTACATGTTATTGACTCATTCTTACTTAAGCCATTGGCAGAACTACTTGTATTATAATCATATATATTAAATATTCCTTTTGTTTTTACTTCTGTTTCTGCTACACCGTCTCTTGTGGCATCCCATAATTCATTATCTGGAGTATAATTTACATAACAACCTAGTGGTGATATTTTTGTTGTTCCACTTACTGTTCTTCCATTTTTTCCTGTTGCATCACAAGTTAATGTATATCCACCATATTCTTCATCATAATTATCAGATATTTTACAACTTATAGTTCCCGTTCCACTTATTCCCCAAGTAAAGATAAAATTATCTTTCCATTTTTCTTCATCTTGAAGACACACTTTTGCTTCTTCTATATTTGGAGTTATAGTTGGTGATTCTGTATCTACTTTATAAATATCACTACATACTACATCAGATGCTATAGAAGCTGCACTCAAAGCTTTATAACATACTTTTTGATAATCTCTATTACTTGATAAAACTAAACTACTTCCGTCTTCTACTATATTATCTTTTTCCAAAGTTGGGGTACATGATACCGAACTTGAATAGCTTGTTGATAAGCATCTATATAATTCAACTGGACTTGGTCCTTTTTTAGTTATTGTTCCTTTGATACTTGCCATTGTTACCCATCCTTCTGGATTGCCTACTATTGTTGGTTCTACTGTTACCTCTGGTTTTACTGAATCTACTTCTATTACATCATATGTAACAACCTTTTCATTAAATCCATCACTTACTTTAGCACTTACACTTCCTTCACTTGTATATGTTAGCGTTACTTTACTTGTTGGTGTTATCCACGTTCCTTTTTCATAGGTTTCCTTTATATCACCACTATTTATTTTATATTGTTTTATTAAATTACTTCCACTTGGATATGTTATTGTTACTGTCTTACTTATACTCCATCCTGTTGAACTAACTGTTATTTTTGGAGAAGGTAACTCATCCGTTTTTATATTTAATATTCTACTTGTTTTTAACCCTTTACTATTTTCTACTACTATCTTTATTTTATAACTTGTATTATCTTTTAAATTAGTAAATTCATATACATTATTATTTATACTTTGCTTTAATTCTCCATTTAAATAATAATAATATTTTACTATATCATTTTTATCATCATGAGCTGTTACAGTTGTTGTTATTGATTTAGTTGTTTTAGATGTACTTATATTATCTATTACAGGTCTTGATACATTACTTTCTTCTAAATTTCCTTCAAAGACATGTTCTTCTCCATCTGGACCTATATCTACGGTATTATCTCCATCACTTACTGTTATACTTACAAAATCTTGACATACCTCCATTTCCCCTTCTTTAGGTAAGTCACCTCGTAATTCTAATTCTTCTATAGGTATATACATCTTACTATTTACTAAAGTATCTATTTGATAATCTTCTCCAAAATCAAAATACACACATTCTTCTTCTCTTTCCCTTAATTCATTTAGTCTATATATATTCCCTGCTTTATATACTTGTCTTACTGATACTAAGAAGGCATTACTTTTTCCTTTACTTATTAACTTAAATACATTTGGTACAGCTATCATAAATATTATCGCTAAAAGGACAAAAACAGCTAACAATTCTACTAATGTAAATCCCTTTTTAATCATAATATACCTTACTCCTTACATTACTTAATCCTAGTACATAATCTGTTGTTGTTTCATAGTATTTAGCTATCTTTATAATTGCATCCACAGGCATTTTCCTTTTACCAAGTTCATATTCACTATAATACTGTCTACTTATATTCAAATAATCTGCTATTTCTTGTTGCCTTTTAGAATCCTGTAACCTCAAAGTCCTAAGCCTATAATTTTCCATAATAACATTCCTTCCTATCCAAAACAAATGCATAATATGTTATACCTTTTAACCATAAAAAACATAATGCATAATATGTTGCACTTTGTTTTTTTAAAAAAATACATATATGATATATATTACTAATCAAATTATATATCCATTTGGATATATTGTCAATACATTTATTTTATCATATGTGATAATAGCACTAGGAGAGAAGAAAAAATGCTGAGACTAAAAGACTTGAGAGAAGATAAAGACTTATTACAAGAAGATGTAGCTAAAATATTAAAAACAACTCAAAATCAATACTCAAGATACGAGACAGGAATAAGATATATGCCAATATATCATTTAGAAACACTAGCCTTGTTTTATGATACATCTATCGATTATATAGTAGGTCTAACCAATATAAAAAAACCTTATCCAAGAGTAAAAAAATAACTACTTTTGTTTTATGATGTCTAAAAAAAATACTAATTTAATTAGTATTTTTTTTACAATTATTTTTATTAAAATCTTTTTTAATTTTTTCTAATTTTTTAATTGAAACTCCAGTTATCTCTGATATTGTTGATAAATCAAAATTTTTTTCAAACATTTTATTAAGAATTATGCTTTTTTCCTTTGCCTTTCCAATCGCCTCTCCTTTTACTTTACCTTTTCTAAATCCAATATTTTCTCCTTCAAACCTATACCAGTCTTCTGTATTCCATCTAAGTGTATAATAATCTTCCATCATAATTT
>CANRBE010000096.1 GCA_947628785.1 uncultured Bacilli bacterium | reverse complement strand
TATGATGAAAATGGAAATGAAAATTATAGTTTATGGGACTATCTAGATAAAAATGAACGAGGAGAATGTTACACTGATAGTGGAGCAAACTGTGGAAGAAAAACGGAACTAATAGATATCGGTAGCTACTACTACCTGGCCTCTGCTTTCAGCACTAACAGCTTGTATACCTGGAGTCCAGACATCAGGCGCTGGTACAGCTACTACAATAATTCGTATGGAGTGCGCCCAGTCGTAGTTCTGAAATCCAATGTCAAACTAGGAACAGGCTCAGGAGCATTAGGAGATGAATATGAATTAGAAGTATCATAAACGAAGCGAAATAAAACCAAAAAGTCATGTTACTGGGTTTTCAGTAACATGACCGCGATGCAATAAAAATTTCACATATCGTGAAAAACAAACAAATTAGGAAAAAAATCCTAATTTGTTTTGATAAAAATTATTGAGAGTGTAAAAAACTTTGTGTAAAATTACCAATCTATGGTAATAAAGATATTTGAGAGTGATTATATCATTCTCTTTTTGGGTTTGTCAATAAAAGTGTGTAAGTTGAAAAAACAAACACACTTTATTTTACACACTCTGTTTGGTATTTTGTTCTACATATTTATTAATCCTATTTTTTCAGGACTATAATGATAAATTTCAATTTCAGGAATAGCGTACATAATATCATCAACAACCATATTTTTGAAAGTTGGTTTTAAAGTAAACATTTCATTATCTTTCTTACAGCTAAAAAAGATACTAGCTAAATCATCATATTCATCATTAATTGTTTTTTCTACTGTATTACTTGTACCTCTTTCATCATGATATCCAGGAATTGAATATGTGTATTCAATTTTTGTTATTTCAAAATTTTTACAATTTTTAATCCAGTTAAATGCTTCTAATTTAGCCAATTTAATTTTGGTAATATCTTCACTGATTACATATTTTTTAATTTCATCACTTGATATATTTACAAAAGTTCCATAAGATGAATCTTCATATTTTTTAACTTTCTTTTGAATGTTAAATTCTAAATATTTTTCTGATTCATCAGATAATTTCCAATTTATTAATTCAACTTTATAAGGAGCATCATCATCAATTTCATTAGTGATATCTTTATTAGAATCAAAAATAGATTCACCATAATATTCAAAACCATCATAAGCTAATTTATATTTTAAACTTACCTTTATATGACGAGCTGGAACAAAATTAGACTCTTTTTTTATAGTTGATACAAATTCATCAACATTTAATAGGATTAATTTAGTTTCACTATCAATTTGTAATGTTTTTTCCTTTTCAAAAAATATTTTCATAATTCACAACCTTTCAATTTAATATATATTTTTTGGATTTAATTAAGTAGGTAGATAACATTTAAATAACTAAGTAAAATAATTTTTTATATAGTTAATATCATTTTATTATAAACCTCCTTAATAAAATATTAACATTACTTCAAAAAAAATACAATTATTTAAAAAATATTATTTAAAATTTTTTTAACCAAAAATATCATCCAATAAAAAAAGAAAAAAGCATCCAATTAAAGGTAAAAAAATCATCCAATAGAATAGACAAAGTTTATTAAATATAATATAATTGTTGTAAGGAGTTGGTTAAAATGTCTCAATATAAACCAAGGTTAATTGATAAACAAATAGAAAATAGTTTAAAAGCTTATGGAGCTATAAATATTGTGGGAGCAAAATGGATAGGTAAAACTTGGACTGGAAGAAAACATGCTGAGAGTGAATTTTTACTTATGGACCCTAGTGGTAATTATCAAAATAGAAGGCTGGCTGAAACGGACATATCTTTAATTTTTGAAGGAAGTATGCCAAGATTAATTGATGAGTGGCAAGAAGTTCCTGAAATTTGGGATGCCACTAGATATAAATGTGATGAAGATGGGGTAAAGGGTAAATATATTTTGACTGGTTCTACTGTATTACCCAAGAAAAAACAAGATAAAATTAAACATTCTGGAGCTGGAAGAATAAAAAAATTAAAAATGTATCCAATGAGTTTATATGAATCTGGAGATTCTTCTGGAGATGTTTCTTTAAAGGATATTTATAATAATAAGGTTAAAAATAAAAAAACTCGTGATATTAATCTGAAAGATATTATAAAGTTAGTGTTAAGAGGAGGATTTCCTGGAAGTATTGATGTTCCGTTTGATGAGGCTATAAAATTACCTAAGGAATATATTAAAGAAATTATTGATACAGATATAAATAGAATTAGTGATGTTAAAAGAGATTTACATAAAATGATGTTATTACTTAGATCGCTTTCTAGAAATGAGTCTACAACTTCATCAATAGTTAAACTAAAAAATGATATAAAAGGTGTAGATAATTTAGATATAGATGTTAAAACTATTACAGATTATTTGGAAGATTTAAATAAATTATATTTGATAGAAAATCAATTACCATTTAATTCTAATATTAGAAGTAGTATGAGAATAAAGCAGATGGAGAAAAGACATTTTGTCGATCCTTCTATTGCTACTTCACTACTTAATATGACTGTTGACATGTGTGTTAATGATTTGCTTACTTTTGGCTTCTTTTTTGAAGCAATGGTAGAAAGAGATTTAAGAATATATGCTGAATCTAATAATTGGAATTTATTTCATTATCAAGATTATGATGGCAATGAATTTGATGCAGTAGTAGAATTTGAAGATGGTAATTATGCGGCATTTGAAATTAAATTAGGTGCTAATCAGATAGATGATGCTGCGGATAACCTAATTAGAGTTAGTAATATTATTAAAGAAAAAGGTGGTAAACCTCCTAAAAGTTTATGTGTTGTTTGTGGACTTTCTAATGCTGTTTACACTAGAAATGATGGTGTTATAGTATTACCGATAACAGCTTTAAAAGATTAAAATAGTTAATAGAAAATGGTAAAATATGAAAGAAATATATATTTAAATGATATTTGTTTAAGTATTGGAATTGATTAAAAAAGATATAAAAATGAAAATATCATCATAAATTAACATATAATTAATTGAGTTTAAATTTATAAAATTTTAAAATTTAAGCTTGAAAAAAATTTTTAAAATTGTTATAATTTAAAACATAACGAGTGGCTTTAAAAAGCGTAAATCCAGTTTGGGTTTGCGTTTTTTCTTGTTATAAAGGAGGATTGAAATGAAAGAAAAAAAGCAAAACAAAATGGCAACACTTAGGATGAATAAACTAATTTGGAAGATGGGTTTACCAATGATTATATCCATGGTTTTACAAGCTTTATACAATGTTGTTGATAGTATTTTTGTAACTAATATGGGAAAAACTGGTATTATAGCTAATGAAGCTTTAACTTATGCTTTTCCCATCCA
>CANRBE010000095.1 GCA_947628785.1 uncultured Bacilli bacterium | reverse complement strand
GTTATTTTGTGTTTTCAAATTTATTATAACATTGGTCTTTCTTTTTTGTGTCCTCCCCCAAATAATTTTACACTATCAAATTAAATAGCATATTGCGACAAATTAATTAAGATGATATAATTATTTAGATAGATAAGGAGGCTTTTATGTTACAATTAAAAAATATCAAAAAAGATTATATAACTGGTAATGAAAAAGTAGAAGCCTTAAAAGGAATAACATTAAAATTTAGAAAAAGTGAATTTGTATCAATTTTAGGACAAAGTGGTTGTGGAAAAACTACACTTTTAAATATAATTGGTGGTTTAGATAAATATACATCTGGTGATTTAATTATAAATGGTAAATCAACTAAAAAGTTTAAAAGTCGTGATTGGGATAGTTATCGTAACTATAAAGTTGGTTTTGTTTTTCAAAGTTATAATTTAATAACTCATCAAACTATTCTTTCTAATGTGGAATTAGCTTTAACGATTGGGGGTATTTCCAAAAAAGAAAGAAAAAAAAGAGCTATTAAAGCTTTAGAAGAAGTAGGTTTAAAAGACCAAATGAATAAAAAACCTAATCAGTTAAGTGGTGGACAAATGCAGAGAGTAGCAATCGCTAGAGCTTTAGTAAATGACCCTGATATAATACTTGCTGATGAACCAACTGGAGCTTTGGATACTAAAACTAGTACTCAAGTAATGGAAATACTTAAAAAAATATCTAAAGATAAATTAATTATTATGGTTACTCATAACCCAGATTTAGCTAGTAAATATTCTACTAGAATTATCAAAATATTAGATGGAGTTATCACTTCTGATTCTAATCCTTATGATAATCAAGATATCAAACAAGATAATAAAAAAATCAAAAGAACTTCAATGAGTTTATTTACTGCTTTTAGATTGAGTTTAAATAATTTGTTAACTAAAAAAGGAAGAACTATTTTAGTATCGTTTGCTGGTAGTATTGGAATAATTGGTATTGCATTAGTTCAAGCAGTATCAAATGGTTTTCAAGGATATGTTGATAAAATCCAAGAAGATACTCTAACTTCTTATCCATTAACTATTATGCAGGAATCAACTGATATAACTAGTATGTTATTATCGATGACTAGTAATGATAAAAACAACGAAAAAAGTGGTAGTTTAAAGGAAGAACAATATATATCTAATATGCTTAAATCTTTAAGTACCAACGATTTAAAAAGTTTTAGTGAATATTTAGAAAAAAACAAAAACAAAGTAAATAAAAATGTTTCTAATATCGAATATTATTATAGTGTTGAACCTTTGATTTATACTAAAGATGCCACTAAAAAAATTGTTAAATTAAATCCAAGTGAAGCATTTAGTGCTGCTTTTAATTCAAGTATTATGTCGTCTTTTTCATCGGTTTATTCTAAAATGACTAGTGATAAAAAAGCTATTAAAGAATCATATGATATCTTAGCTGGTCGCCTGCCTAAAAAATATGATGAAATGATGATTGTTTTATCAGAAGCTGGGACTATTCCTGATTTATTAGTTTATTCATTAGGTTTAAGAGATACTAATGAACTTACAACAATTGTAACTAAAATTATGAATGGAGAAAAGGTTGATATAAATAATGAACCAATGACTTTATCTTATGATGATTTGATGAATTTAGAGTTAAAACTTATTTTACCAACTGATAAATATAAATATAATTCGAAATATAATGTTTATGAAGATATGACTACTGATAATAAAAATTTAGAAGATTTATATAATAAAGCTATTAATTTAAAAATAGTTGGTATTGTAAGTCCTAAACCAGGAACAACTTCTACAATGCTAACACCAGGGGTTTCCTATACTGATGATTTAACTAATTATATAATTGATAATTCAGCTAAAAGTGAAATTGTAAAAAAACAGTTGGATAATAGTGAAGTAGATGTTTTTTCTAATACTAAATTTGATGAACAAAATAAAGATGTCGATTTGAAATTAGATGATTTAATTAGTATTGATAAAGATATGTTAAATGAAGCTTTTAATATTAAAATAGATGAAAATACTTTAAAAAAACAAAGTGAAAAATATATGACTGAGATAAATAATGCTCTTACAGTTGATACATCTGAAGCTTTAAAAACAATAGATACTAATTTAAATAAAGTAGCAAATGGTTTATTTGATAGTATTAATGGAAAATCTATTAAAGAAACTGATATTGATACTTTAGTAACTAATTATCTAAAAGATAGTGATGTTTCAAAACTATTTACAGATATGGAGAAAAATTATGTAATTCCCGCTAAAACTTTAAAAGAAGCATATTCTGGTATTTTAAAAAGTTTACTTCAAGCTTATGTAACTAGTTATACTAGTATGGTACCAGATAATTTAAAAGGGGATATTGTTATTGATAAAAGTATTAGTAGTAATATTATTACTTCTTTTATGGAAAGTGCAGCAATAACTAAAACAGAACAAGAACTAGCTAAAGTAATGACTGAAGCAGTAATGAAAAAGACAGTTTTAACTAAGGTTAGTGAATTGGTATCTAATATTACTAGTAGTTTATCTAATGCTTTTAATGTTGATGAGAATAAAATTGCTTCTTCTTTTAAGTTTAATATGACTGAAGATGAAATGACTAGAATTATAACTTCAATGTTATCAAGTGAAAAGAAAACAGCTAAGTCTAATTTAATAAATTTAGGTTATCAAGAAAAAGAAGAACCTACTTATATTTCTTTTTACTTTGATAGTTTTGAAGGCAAGGAAAATTTTATTGACTTTATTGATGATTATAATAAGTTACAAGAAAAGAAAGGTAATGAAGATAAGGTAATTAATTATACGGATGCAACAGGTATACTTATTAATTCTGTAAAGACGATTGTCAATACGGTTACTTATGTTTTAATAGCTTTTACTTCTATTTCTTTAATTGTATCATCGTTTATGATAGGTATTATTACTTATATATCTGTTTATGAAAGAACTAAAGAAATTGGTATTTTAAGAGCTATTGGAGCTAGTAAAAGAAATATATCTTCGATTTTTAATGCTGAGACTTTTATTATTGGCTTACTTTCTGGTTTGATTGGTATTGGTGTAACTTATAGTTTAATACCGATTATTAATAAAGTTTTGCATCATTTTATTGGTGATATACCACTTAATGTTTTACTTTATTTTAAAAATGCTATGATTTTAGTAATACTAAGTGTAGTACTTACTTTAATAGGTGGTTTAATACCAGCTAAAGCAGCTTCTAAAAAAGACCCTGTTATTGCACTTAGAACTGAATAAACTGTTTAAAAAACAGTTTTTTTTGTTATAAAAGTATTTGTAAATTAGTAAAATAATTTGTAATTTTTTTGTTTTTTCTTGTTATAAATTATATATTATGATATAGTATATATAGATATATAATAGAGGTAATTTTTGTTTGTTGTATATAGCATAATATAATGGGCAAAATATATGTAAGGAGTGTAATATATGAATAAAAAAGGATT
>CANRBE010000094.1 GCA_947628785.1 uncultured Bacilli bacterium | reverse complement strand
CATGCCACACACTCAAAATTATACAAGATAATATTATGAAAATCAACACTTTTTTATGATTTTTTTTAAAAAATTTTACCATTTCTTTTACATAATGAATGATATCTCAGTCAAGAATAATAGCCTCGTCATAAAATAGGGAAGGTTTTGTTATCATCTTATATATTAATTTATATAATTACACGATAAAATATTTACACATTAACACTAAATTATCCATTTTTTCATAAGGACTTAGTAATGTATAAAACTTATTTTGTTCTTAAAAATTTATCTTAATATGTAGGTTGATGCAAAGAGGAAAGTAAATAAAAAATACGTAGGGCATAAAAAAATCATCCTAATTTTTCTCATATTTATAGGATGATTAAAACATTTTATTAATTATAGGCATAATATTTTATTGTTTTATTATTAGGGAATGTTATATCTACTTGATGCATACAACCTAAATGCTCAATATAATATATATCTCCATTTTTCATTTCAATTTTATATTTAGTATGGGCTGTATTGCCTTTTGTATCATGACGTTTGTATCCTACCATGGATATTTGCTCAGACAACAATTTAAAGCCATCTTTTTGCTCCTCTGTTATATAATCCAAGTTACTTGCTTCATAAATTATCTTTTTCTCATTAGAGAACGTTTTGACATCCCATTGGCTTATATTTAAAATTTTTTTTAATTCACCTTTTCTATTTTTTCCAATTATAAAACCAACAAAAAATACTATTAATACTAAGATTAAAAAAATAATTATTCTTAGCTTTTTTTTCATTTTTTTCACCTCTAAAATTTTTAAAACAATAAATTTTAATTAAATCATTATTTTTATATTAACTTATTTATAATCATTTTCCATTCTTTCACTGATAGTTTTAATTTCATTATCAAACTCTTTATCCATTAAAAATTCATGGATAATTTCTTCTTGATTTTCAACCGCTATTTCTTCAATCCTATCTACTCGACATTTTTCCGATAACAAAATAGCTTTAACTTTTTCAACTGCTTTATTTACTTCATCATTAACAACAATATAATTATATTTTGTTACTTCATTAATTTCATTATAAGCTGTTTTAAACCTATCTATAATTTGGTCATTAGTTTCTAATCCTCTAGCTTTTATTCTTCTTTTAACCTCTTCCATACTAGGAGCCATAATAAAAATTAATATTGTTTCAGGAAACATTTTTTTAATTTGTTCTGCTCCTTGAACATCTATTTCTAGTAAAACATCCATACCAGTTTTTAACATTTCTTCAACTTCAGCTTTTGGTGTACCAAAATATTCCCCATATCTAACTTTCGCGTACTCTAAAAAATCTCCATTATCAATTTTTCTTTCAAATTCATCTCTAGTTACAAAATAATAATCCACACCATCAACTTCACCTTTTCTCATTGGTCTTGATGTATAAGATATCGCTAATGTGATATTATCATTATCTTTTAATAATTCTTTTATAATAGTTCCTTTTCCAGCACAAGTTGTACCAGATATAATAATTAAAGAACCATATTTTTTAGTTTTTATACTCATATTTCCTCCTTATTTGGGGTAGTTAATAATATAAAGCAAAGTAATACCAAAAATCAATATAGCAAATCCTAATAAAGAAAAACTAAATTCATTAAATATTAATAAAGAAATAATCATTAATATTATTGTATAATAAAATCCTCTTTTAGATTTAGTTTTGGTTTTACCATGTTCTAAATCTAATCGTTTAATGATTTTTTTATCCGTATTATTTATAAAAGAGGCATGAGAATAATTACCATAAAGTTTTTTTAAATATATCTCATAATTACCTGGAATAAATGTATCAATTTTTTCAAAACTTACTTTTTTAAGAGGCATTAAATATTTATAGGGTAGGGAAGTAGACTTTATTAATAGATTAGTTGTTACATAAGGATTATTACTTTTACTATAATATTTTGATAAAGAGGCAACAATTTTATTATGTAACTTCTTTAACGGTATAAAATTAATATAACATAAGTCTAAAATAAATAAAATAATTAAAATAAACTTATTTAAAAAAGACAATAATAAACGTATTAAATAATGAGAAGATGTAAAATCTAAAATATTAACAGAAACATATATTCCCTGAAAATCACTATGACTAAATGTTTGATATGATTTGGTTTTTAAGTAAGTATCTTTTAAACCTATTTTAGTATTACTAGCTAGTGTCGTATATTTTTTATCAACTTCAAAATTAGAAACTATATATTTATCAGATAAATTACTATTTATTACTCTTAAAAATTCATTATAATTTTTCCTTGTCATACCAATAGAAAAATAAACAGAGTAGGGATTAAATCCTTTTTTAATAACTGCATCTAAACAAGTTGAAGACATTAAAAAATACTCTATTTTGTTTTTTTTACATATTTTATCTAATGTTTTAAATATATCTAATTGTTTTTTTTGCATACTAGATATAATATTTCTTTGCTCTAGTAATTTATCTTGATATTCTTTATTCATACATCACCATTATTTTCTTTTTTGTATTATATGTTTTATTAGTGTAAAAGCAACTATTAAAATTGTTAAAATAAAACCATATATTTTTATTTTTTTATTTAAAAATAAGGATATTAAAAATATTATTATTGCATATAAATATCCAGTTATTGTTTTTTGATAACCTATTTTATCACTAGTTAAAGATAAATCAACTGAATGTTTAGGTTTTCTTTTTTCTATAGGTAGTGTTTCAATCCATTCTTTTCCATTCCATTTTTTTAAGCAATTTGGTCCATACCAAGTCTTCATGACTTTTTTTATGTTGTTATAAGAATAATATTTTCTTCCTTCAAAATCATATAGCTTAACAGGGTATATGTCTTTTTCATCAAAAATTGGTTCTTTCATAAACTTTTCCCAAGGTATAGCTATTGACTGAGATATCGAATGACTTTTCTTATACTTTTTACTGTAATGGTTTGACCATTTTAAAACAAGCTTTTTTAAAATTACTGGATTGATATTCATATTGTCTAATAAAACTATTGGTATCATAAGAATTCTTGGTATTAAACGGTATAATTCATCTATCTTTTTATTATCCGATACATGTTCATATGTTATAACATCAATAAATATACCATCACCTGGACATTTATTTTTAAGTAGATAATTAACCTCAGCAATATAAGTTCCTTTTTTTCTTATTTTCATATTAGGAATTAAAACATTATATTTTTTGTCAGTTTCAAAACATTGAAAATAGTATTCATCACTTAAATCATTTTTTAAAGCTTCAATAAATTTATTATAATATTCTTTAGGTATCGCAACATCCATATCATCATCCCAAGGAATAAAACCTTGATAATTACAAATTCCCAAAGCTGAGCCAGCGATTAAACAGTAGGGGATTTTATTTTTTTCACAAATTCTATGAATTTCATCCATAATAGGAAGTAAAGCTAGTTGTAAATCTCTTACTGTTATATTTTCACCATTTTCTAATGTTTTCAAAACATAATTATTATTTTCCATTTTAACACCTATATATATTATAACAGTTTTTTTTAAAATAGGGTATAAAAATAAAAAGTAAGGATTC
>CANRBE010000093.1 GCA_947628785.1 uncultured Bacilli bacterium | reverse complement strand
GACTATTTTAATAAAAAGACATTAAGTTGTTTTTTTAGTTATAAAATAGTTCAAAATTTAGGTATAATATTGTAAATAAGCTGGCCACTGCTAACAGTACTAACAACTTGTATAATTGGAACGCAAACAACAGGAACTGGAACAACAACAACAATAATTCGAATGGAGTGCGCCCAGTCGTAGCTCTCTAAAATTTGAGGACATCATGATTAAGGTTATGTGTGAGTAAAATAGAGAACAAATATTATTCCTTAGAAAAATCTTAAAATAAAATAGATGAATTAATAAACTAGTAAGAGATGAAAGTTAATTAATTTTAAGGACTATTTTAATAAAAAGACATTAAGTTGTTTTTTTGTTTTGAAGAAAGGAAAATATGAAAAGATTAAATCATTTATATGAAACAATGTTAGATATGGATAATATCATGTCATGTTATAAAGAAGTAATGAAAAATACCCATAATAAAAAAGCAGTAGCTCGTTATGAAGATTTTAAAGCTGCTAATTTAAATAAAATATATACTATTTTAAAAGAAAAAAAATATAAAGTAAAAAAATATAACATTTTTACTATTCATGAACCAAAAACAAGAGTGATTGTTTCACTTGGTTTAACTGATAAAATAATAAATCATTTAGTTACAAGATGTATACTTATGCCAGCTTTAATAAAAGCTTTAATTGACCAAAACGTAGCAACTAGACCAGGAAAAGGAACTAGTGCGGGAATTAAATTATATAAAAAATATCGGCAAAGTTGTAATTATAAATATGATAAATACTACATATTAAAAGGAGATATTACTAAATATTTTCATAGTATTAATCATGATATAGTAAAAGATCAACTAAGAAGAAGAATTAAAGATGAAGATGCCTTAAAAATAGTTGACACAATTATTGATAGCTATCCATATGGTTTACCAATTGGTAATATGTCTAGTCAAATATTAGCTATTTATTATCTTAATCCTATGGATAGATATATAAAAGAAACCTTAAAAATAAAATACTATGTTAGATATCAAGATGATTTTTTACTATTTCATCCAAGTAAAGAATATTTAAAAGAATGTGAAGAAAAAATAAGAACATTTTTAAAAGAAGAACTTGATTTAGAATTAAATCATAAATCAAGAATATACAGTAACAAAGAAAAACTTGTCTTTATTGGTTATAATAAAGGTAAAGGAGTAGCCAGAAAAAAACTAGCTATTAGAAAAAGACAATACAACAAAGGATATATTTCATTAAATAGTTATATATCTAGTATAATGTCATATAAAGGAAGAGTATAAATTTAATTGTAAACCTATTACACTTATTGTTTTTTTCCTTTTTATTTTTATCAAATTATGATACAATATTAACAAGGTAGGGATAATATGAAAAAAGGATTTACATTAGTAGAAATATTAGCTGTTTTAGTGGTTATGGGATTAATAACTGGGGTTATTTATGTAGCAGTAGATAAAAAACTAAATAGAGCTACTGATACTTCAATAGAAACAAGTGCTAGAAATTACATACGAGCAGTAGAACAACAATTTGTAAACGTTGATATGGATACTGAAGATATGCCAGCTGGTACTTATAAAGTGGCTAGTTTAAATGTTATCGATGGTAAAACATATTCTTCTATGAATACTATAACAGGGATAGAAGAAAACAAACCAACAGATGGTTATGTGACAGTTAATGAAGATGGAAAAGTAGAAGAAGCTTCATTACTAATTAGAAGATATGAAATATTATATAGTAATAACAAATATCAAATTACTAAAAAAGCTACATCATAGCTTTTTATTTTTTTAAAAATATGTTATTATATATAAGGTGATTTGTATGCATATACCCAATTTAGACAAAGCAAAAATAAGAAGTAAACAAGAAGTTTTAACTAAAACTTATGAAAATATCAAAGAAAGTAATTTAGAAAAAATCGGTTTAAATAAGAAATATTATATTAAAACTTACGGTTGTCAAATGAATGAACATGATAGTGAAAATATCAAAGCTATTTTAGAAGAGATGTCTTTTAGTGAAGTTGACAATATGGAAATGGCTGATTTAATAATATTAAATACTTGTGCTATTAGAGAAAATGCCCATAATAAGGTATTTGGTATGTTAGGTAGAATAAAACACTTGAAAGAAGAAAAACCAAACATATTGGTAGCTTTTTGTGGATGTATGGCTCAAGAAGAAGATGTGGTTAATGAACTTATGCAAAAATATAAATGGGTGGATATGATTTTTGGAACCCATAATTTACATGAAATACCAATTATTTTATCACATGCTTTAAAAAGTAATAAACAGGAAGTAGAAGTATATAGTATTGAAGGAGATATTGTTGAAAATATCCCTGCTAAAAGGGATAGTAAATATAAAGCTTGGGTTAATATTATGTATGGTTGTGATAAGTTTTGTACTTATTGTATAGTTCCTTATACTAGAGGAAAACAAAGAAGTAGAAAGAAAGAATATATAATAGATGAGGTCAAAACTTTAAAAAAACAGGGTTATTTAGAAGTTACTTTATTAGGTCAAAATGTCAATGCTTATGGTAAAGATTTAGATACTGATTATAAAATGGAAAATTTACTTGAAGATGTTGCTAAAACAGGTATAGAAAGGATTAGATTTGTGACAAGTCATCCTTGGGATTTTACTGACAACATGATTGATACTATTAAAAAATACCCAAATATTATGCCTTATATTCATTTACCTTTACAATCTGGTTCTAATCGTATTTTAAAATTAATGGGTAGAAGATATACTAAAGAAAGTTATTTAAACCTTTACAACAAATTGAGAAAAGCTTTACCTTATTCATCAATAACTACTGATATTATAGTAGGTTTTCCTGGAGAAACAGATGATGATTTTAAGGAAACATTAGATGTAGTCAATAAATGTAAGTTTGATTCGGCTTTTACTTTTATTTTTTCACCTAGAAAAGGTACTCCAGCTAGTAAAATGGTTGATAATATTTCTTTAGATGAAAAAAATAAAAGGTTACAAACGTTAAATAAATTAGTTAATAAGTATGCTAAAGAAAGAAATGATGTTTATTTAAATAAAACAGTACCCGTTTTAATAGAAGGGTACTCTGATAAAGACAAAAGTAAATTGATGGGATATACTGATACAATGAAATTAGTTAATGTTTCAGGTGATAGTAAATATATTGGTAGTATTGTTTCTGTCTTAATTACTGATGTTAAGACCTGGAGTATGGATGGTGTAATAAAATGATAGTTTTTCTATCATTCTAATAGTCTAGATTTTCTAGACTTTTTTTTATTTTTCTTTTGTTATTTTTATTAAATCACTAGGACTACAATTTAAATAGGTACAAAATTCTTCAATATATTTGAATGATATTGATGTTGTTTCACCTCTTATTATTCTGTTTAGATTTCTAGAAGTGATATTCATCTTTTGACATAGCCAATATTTACTTTTTTTGTTCTTGGCTAATAATTCGACAATTTCTAATTTTACCATCCCAAACACCTCTATCTTAATTTTACAAAATATAGTTAATTCAAATAAGATACTTGCATTACCCTTAACTTTGTGATATATTATGAATAAATATAAGGGTAATACAAATACCCTATATGGGCATTTTTTGTGTGGAAAGGAAGGTGTAATTTTTTATGACAATATATAGGCTTAGGATGTTAAGGTTACAAG
>CANRBE010000092.1 GCA_947628785.1 uncultured Bacilli bacterium | reverse complement strand
GATTATGGACCTTTAGGAACTAGACTTAAAAATAATTTAAAAGATGCTTGGAGAAAAAGATTTATTCAAGAAAGAAACAACAGTTATGAATTAGATGCGGATATTTTGATGCATCCTAAAGTATGGGAAGCTAGTGGACATGTAGCTAGTTTTCAAGACCCACTAATTGATTGTAAAAGTTGTAAAATGAGACATAGGGCTGATAATTTAATTAATGATTTTGACCCCGATGCTCATGCTGATGGAATGAGTCAAGAAGAAATGCTTGATTATATCAAAGAAAAGAAAGTACCTTGTCCACATTGTGGTTCTACAGATTTTACAGATATTAGACAGTTTAATTTGATGTTTCAAACTCATAGAGGTGTAACTGAAGATAGTAAAAATATTGTTTATTTAAGACCAGAAAATGCTCAAGGAGAGTATGTCAATTTTTTAAATGTTTTAAGAACTATGCGTACTAAATTACCATTTAGTATTGGACAGATTGGTAAAGCTTTTAGAAATGAAATTACACCTGGTAATTTTACTTTTAGAACAATTGAGTTTGAACAAATGGAATTCCAAACTTTTTGTAAAAAAGGAGAAGACAGTGATTTATATAATTACTTTAAAGAATATGGTAAAAAGTTTTATATGGATTTAGGGATTGAAGAAGATAAACTAAGATACCATGACCATGAAAAGTTAGCTCATTATGCTAAAGAAGCTTGTGATATTGAGTATAAGTTTCCATTTGGTTGGGGAGAGATTAATGGTACTCATAACCGTACTGATTTTGATTTATCTAATCATCAAGAGTATAGTAAACAAAGTATGGAATATTTAGATCCAGATACTAATGAAAAATATATACCTTATATTATTGAATCTACTTATGGTTTAGATAGAAGTGTTTTAGCAATTTTATTTAATTCATATCATGTTGAAGAATTAGAAGATGGAACAACAAGAGAAGTTATGAAATTTCATCCTTTTCTAGCTCCATACAAAGTAGCAGTTTTACCTCTTATTAAAAAGTATCATAGTGATAAAGCTAAAGAGGTATATAGTAATTTATGTAAGTATTTTATGACTGATTATGATGAATCTGGTAATATTGGAAAAAGATATAGAAGACAAGATGTAGTAGGTACTCCTTTTGTAGTTACTATTGATGATGACACTTTAAATAATAATACAGTTACTATTAGAAATAGAGATACTATGGAACAAGTTACTTTACCACTTGATGAAGTAGTAAGTTATGTTCAAGAAAGAATAACCTTTTAAAGGTTTTTTTTTGACATTTTTTTTGTTTTTTTTATGTTATAAATATATTAATATATATTTTATATTATATATATTGGATATTTTTTTTATGATTTTATCTTGTATTAACTACTTAATTATGATATAGTAGTTATATAAATAGTATATGGGAATAGATAGGTAACTTTGATTACCTTGCTTTTTGTGTACACCATATAGTTCATTTTTTTATTCATTTTATTAAAAAGGAGTGTCAATATGATTAAAAAAGGATTTACATTAGTAGAATTGTTAGCTGTTTTTGTTCTTTTAGCGATAATATTTATGATAGCAGCCCCAAATATGTTTAGGATTGTAAGAGAAAGTCAAGCTAAGTCATTTTTGGTATCAGTAAGACAGATAGTAAAATCAGGAAATGAATATAGATTAGCAGATTTAAGGAATAAAAGTAAAAAATGTGTTTATTTTGACTTTGGAGAAGATTATCAAATAGATACATTAGTAAATAATAAGTTATATGTTCCAATAGAAGAGTTAACATTAAGAGGGGATTTACCAATTGAAGGAGAAATGGAAGTATGTAGAGACTATGTAAGTATAACAGTAAGTGATGGAGATAATACAGTAGATATAGGACCAGATGGAGAAGAACATGTCTTTGAAGGAAACTTAGAAGAAAGTAATGTATCAAGACCAGTAATAGATAATATAAGTACATCTAAAACAACTAAATCAATTACAACAACTGTAACTGCTCATGATGATAAGAATGATATAGTAAAATATTATTATTATTTAAATGGGGAATTAAAACAAAGTATAAATAATAATGTATATGAATTTACTAATTTAAAAGATAATACAAGTTATAAAATAAAGATAGTAGTAGAAAATAGTAAAGGATTAAAAACAAGTAGAACATTAAATATAAAAACAGATGAATTAGGAACTCCAGAAATAACAGTAGATAAAACAGGCTGGCAAACAAGAAAAACAGTAACAATAACATACCCAAGTGTAAGTAATATAGAAAGACAATATAAAATAAATAGTGGAGAAATAACAGGAACTGATGAAAAAGAAAAATGGATAACAACAACAAGTAGAACAAAAACAATAACATATACAAGTGAAGGAAGTGTAAGCGCTAAAGTAAGTGATGGATTTAATGAAAAAATCGTTACATATGATGTAATAGAAGTAGATTCAGTAACACCAGAGGTAACAATCGAACCAACAATAGTAGAAGGAGAAAATGGCTGGGTAACAATGGCAAGTATTAAAGGAACAATAACTAAAAAAGGACCAAGTCAAGCTAAATTATATAGATGTTTATCAACAAAAAATTCAAGTTCGGTATCAAATTGCACCCCAACAGATTCAGAAGATAATATAGTAGAAGATGGAAGTAGTTTAGTATTATCAAGTAGTTCTAATTATCAAAAAGTATGTTATCAAGCTATGAGTGAAACTGGAATGAAATCTAGTGTAGTATGTAGTGATAGTTATAAAGTAGATACAGAATCACCAACTATAACTGTTGTAAAAACACCAAAAAAATGTCAAATAGATTCAAATGTGGAAAATTATTTTAAATTTGAATGGGGAGTAAGTGGAAAAGGAACTACCAGTTGTACACCACCAGATTCTATTGAAATAAGAGAAGGCAAAGGAAAAATTATTTGTGAAGCAAAGGGAAAAAATGGTAAAATAGTTAGTGAAACGGTAGCTCTTAATAATACACCAATAGGGTGTTATACTAATTATATTCCAGATAAAGAATTATGGGATGTAGAAAGAGATGGAGTAAGAGAAACAGAAGTACGAACTTTAGGAACATTCAATATCTATGATTATAATACAAAAAGTTCGGCAAGTGGCTTAAGTAAGAATGAAAGTATTACATGTCATAGCACATCATATAAAACAAAATATAGTGGCTGGCGAATAATGGATGTTTCAAGTACAGGACAAATCACGTTAATTCATGGAGGAACCCCAGAATGTTACTACAATGAATATTATCAAAGTGAAGCAAGTAAAAAAATACTAAAAGTAAAAGCTACATCATCAGAAAATGAAGGAACAGGAAAAGTATGGACTAAATATGGAAATAGTGAATTAGCCGAAAGTATTCACTATATGGATAGTGATGATGTAAATATAATAAACTATAACGAAAATGGGAATGAAAATTATAGTTTATGGGATTATTTAGAAAAAAAAGGACTAGGAGAATGTTGGAATGATAGTGGAGAAAACTGTGGACAAAAAACAGAACTAATAGATATCGGTGGCCAATACTTTCTTGCCTCTGCCAATAGCACTGATAACTTGTATACTTGGTATCCGTACGTCAGACACTGGAGCAGCAGCGGCAGCGTGTCGTATGGAGTGCGCCCAGTCATAACCTTAAAACCAAATGTCAAACTAGGTCAAGAATCAGGTCTAAAAGGAGATGAATATAGCTTAATCACATCATAAAAATAAAAGATAAAGGATTACTGTAAATACAGTAGTCTTTTCATTTAAAAAACAAATATTTAATTAAAAAGTCAAGTGCAACTTTTAGAATAATCTATAATAAGTAATTAATGCGATTTTATGCCGAGAA
>CANRBE010000091.1 GCA_947628785.1 uncultured Bacilli bacterium | reverse complement strand
AAGCAAAATTTGTCAAAAAATCGTTCGACAAAAATCGACAATTAACCTTTATATTTCAAAGAAAAAAGATTGACTTTATGATTTGTTTATGATAGTATGTATTTAGTGAAAGAAATTTCATAAAATAAAAAGGAACACTTAATATTTGCGTGTTAAGTGCTACCCAAAGTGCTACCCAAAATTTTTTTGTAGCCCCTAATTCAAATAGAATTAGGGTTTTTTTAAATTTTATTTATCTTTTTAATATATGTTTAATTTCTTTACTTTTTTGATGCATAAAATAAATTTTATTATTAGTTACTAATTCAAAGTCACCAATGTATTCTAAAACTAAAGCATGAAAATTAGTTTTAAAATCATTAAGTCCTTTGTATGGATTATTAGGATATAATATATCAGTAATACCACCTAAATTAAACTTTTTAAATTCTTGTTTAGAGTATTGTTCCATTAATTTCCAAATAAGTAAATGTTTAGCATTTAATTGTTTATATTTTACTTCATAACCGTCCATCAATAAATAAACAGTATCATGTTCTTTTAAAATCAAGGCTGAAGCTAAGACAATTCCCGTTGGATTTTCAGTTAATAACTTAGTTGCTTTAATAAGTAGATTATGGTATTTATTAACCTCTTTATCAGCTTCCATTTTTTTAGTTATTAATTTCGCATTATTTTCCCTATTTTTACTTAATTCAACATTAAGATTATTTCTAATTATTTCTTTATCTTGATATATTTTTTGAATTTTAGATAAGAAAATATTAGTATCTAATTTAGCATAATAAAATTCAACATTATTGCTATTCCAATACTTAAAACAGTCTTTAAAATATTCTAAGTTTCTTGGATATTTTTGTTTGGTTTGAATATATAGATACTTTAAATCTTCCTCATTACCTTTATAAATAGTAATTCCATTATTAGAGGCACTTCTTATTTTAGTTTTAAATTGTTTTTTTATGTTTTGAAATAAATAATAATATGGATAATTTAAATCAATAACTGCTTCAAAACGAGGTTTTAAATCTTCAAAAAAATGACTGTAACCTAAGTGTTCAAATCCTAATTTGGTTAGATTATTTAATATTTGATTAAACTCTTCATTTTTAGTAACAACATTATACTTTAAATCATAAGTAGCTTTTAAAATAGGAGGATTTATTCTAACTGCAGCAATTCCGTGTTTTTTAAAATAATTTTTTATTTCTTTAACATAGATAGATAATAAATTTTGATTATGATAATCAATTAAAAAACCTTTAGGAACATAAGCATATTTATATTTTTCATTTTGTTCAATTAAAAACAAAGCCGCCGCTAAAATATCATTATTACTATCAACTAAACCTAAAAAAACACTATCAAAATTTTGATGGTTCATAACTAGACCATATTCGGCTGTTTGATAAATCGAGTTTTGTTTAAAAATACTAGTAAAATTTTTAAATTCTTGAGTAGTTAATTCTTTTAAAACCATGTTAACACCTCACATTTATTAATATAGTATACCATACAGTTTTATTATGTGCAAATTATTGTCAAGATAAATAATCGATGTTATAATTAAATTGGGTGGTTTTATGTTAAAAAAAATAGGAACATTTAAAGACGATAGTGATGGTTCTATCAAAACAGTATTTGAAATAGATAAAAAAATAATAGAAATGACTTTGTTATTTAATAAAATAGATAAAGATGTAATATGTGTACCGACCCATCATTTTTGTAATTTAGGCTGTAAAATGTGTCATTTAACTAATAACAAGTTGAATAAAAAAATGCTTCCGATAACTAAAAAAGATTTTATGGATTCTTTATATTTAAGTTTAACTATAAATAACAAAAGAAGAACTAATAAGAAAAAATTACTTATATCTTTTATGGGAGTAGGAGAGCCTTTACTTAATTTATCTTTACTAGAAGAAGTATTTAAGGAAGAAGATAATATTAAGAAAGATTTAGGGTATGAAGAAGTTGGTTTTGCTTTAGCAACCATGCTACCAAACGACAATATTTTAAAATTATCAAATATTGTAAATAAATATAATACATCTTTAAAAATCCATTTTTCTTTACATACTCCTATTAATCAAGATAGATTAAAACTTATTCCAAGTACTAAAATAGATGTTTTAAATTCTTTACAATATTTAATTATTTATAAGAATGAAGTAGAAAAAAATAAACAAATTATGGATAAATATAAAATGTTACATACAACTGATATACCAATTGAAATACATTATACTTTAATAAAAGATGTCAATGATAAAACAAAAGAATTAAAAGAAATAATTAAACTATTAAAAGAATATCCTATTCCTATTAAATTTATTAGATTTAATGAAATAAATGATTTAAAAACAAGCAATCAAGAACAGGTGTGGATTAATATGATTAAAAAAGAAATACCAACTTTGAAAGTAAAAACTTATACCCCACCTGGAAAGAAAATAGGTAGTTCATGTGGAGAATTTACAAAGCATTATTATCATGAAGAAATAGAAAACGACCAAGAAAAAGAAGAATTTGAAAACTGGAAAAAGAAATATGAAATATTTGAGTAAATTATGCTATAATGAATGTATAGAAAAGAGGTTATATTATGGGATTTATAAAAGCATTTACAGGAGCATTAGGTGGAACGTTTGCTGATGAATGGAAAGATTTTTATGAACCAACCCCTGATGTATCAGCAACTGCTGGAGTATTTAAGGCAGTAAAAAAAGAAACTAATAACAAAAGAGGAGCTAACACTAAAGGTTCTGAAAATATTATTACTAATGGAAGTAAAATAGTAGTTCCTGAAGGAACAGCTTTAATTACTATACAAGATGGAGCTATTACTGGATTTATTTCTGAACCTGGAGGATATATTTTTTCATCAGATGATCCAAACTCTAAATCATTTTTAGCAGGCAATGGTATTTTAGCATCTACTATAAAAGAATCTTTTGAAAGATTTAAATTTGGAGGACAACCTAGTAGTGAACAAACAGCATTTTATGTTAATATAAAAGAAATACCAAATAATAAATTTGGAACTCAATCAGAAATATATTGGGATGATGCTTATTTAAATGCTCAAGTAGGAGCAATTACTAGAGGCACTTATAGTTTAAAAATAGTAGACCCAATTTTATTTGTTAAAAATTTTGTTCCGACTAAATATTTATTACCAGATGCTCCAATATTTGATTTTTCTGATATAGATAATGAAGCAGGAAATCAATTATTTAATGAAGTAGTAGGTAGTTTATCAGCAGCTTTTTCTAATTATACTAATGATACTAATCAAGGTAATCGAATGACTAAAATTCAAAGTGACCAAATAGGTTTTGCATCATCTTTAGCTAAAGTCATTGAAGATAATTATAAATGGCAAGAAAGCAGAGGACTTTCTATTGTTAAAGTAGCTATTCAAGCTATTGATTATGATGAAGATTCTAAGGCTTTACTTAGCGATGTTAAAAAAGCAGATGCTTTGTCTGGTTCAAGAGGTAATTCATTTATGCAACAGTCAGTTGCTAGAGGAATGGAAAAAGCAGGAGAAAATGGCAGTGGTGCTAATATGGCCTTTATGGGTATGGGTATGAATGCAGCAAATGGTGTAATGGGAGGCATTAAACAAGAAGAAACAGCTAATCAAAACCCATATATAGCCAATCAAGAAAATCAAGATTCAACAGCTAAATTATTAGAAATGAAAAAGTTATTAGATGCTGGTGCTATTACAGAGGAAGATTACAACAAAATTAAAAATCAATTATTAGGATTATAATATTTAAAAAAAATACCATTTTTGATTAGAAGTGATAAAAAAATTAAATTTTATTTAAAATAAAAAAATGATAAGATAAAAAATAAAAAGAATTAACTAATTTA
>CANRBE010000090.1 GCA_947628785.1 uncultured Bacilli bacterium | reverse complement strand
GAATTAAATAACTGTAATTATAATACAGTTAAACTAAGGAATATCATGTATGCCAACAAGATATATAATACTTTCATAAAACCAGGAGAAAATTTGAATGAAATAAAAAAACATCATTTATATCAACTAAATTTAAATGTTTGTCCAACTATTAATGAACCAGATAAAAGAAATGTTAGGATATGTGATTTAAAGACTAAAGAGTTAATAGCTGAAAACTATGAAATAATAACTGTAAATCTTGGCAAAATGGATAAAACAGGATATAATAAGAGTAAAGAAAACGCTTGGAATATAATCATAAATAGTAAATCATATGAAGAAATGGAAAAATTTTTAAAAAACATCTTTGAAATAGAAGATACAAAATATTTTATGAAGGAGGAAGAAAAAATGCAAAGTGATGAAGTCTTATTAAATGATTGGGATGCCGAAATCTTAAATAAAAGAATTAATGAAGCTGAAAAAGAAGCTGCTAGAGAAGAAGGTATTGAATTTGGAAAAAAAATTGGCGAAGAAAGAGGAGAAGCTAGAAAAGAAAAAAATTTGATTGAGAACATGTTTAAAAATGGAATTGATATATCTTTGATATCCAAAGTAACCAGTGTCCCAATAAAACAACTAAAAAAAATCAAAACAAATTTATTTTTATAAACAAGAAATTAACTTCTTGTTTTTTTAATTTTTATAAAAATAAACCATTTTCAAATCAAATGTCAAAAAACTAAAAATAATTGTTTTTAATTATAATATTTATAGAAATAGAACTTAAACCATGATATAATTAGATAAAAGGATGGTGGATATGAATTTTACATTAGATGAGGTAAAAAATTTATTTGATACATATACTATTAAAAAGAAAGAAAATGGAAAATTTTATGTATCAGAAAGAAATAATAATACTTGTTATGGAGAAGAGACAATAGTAGATTATGTTAAATTTGCTTATACTTGGATAAGAGCTTGTCAGTATAATCGAAAAAGACCAACTTTTGATTTAAGTGTTATAACTGATGATGATTATTATAATGCTTTTAACAATCATACTGAAAAACTATATGAAGCTTTAATGGAAATAAGTAGAAAATATTTAAAAGAACATCAAAATATGATAAGTCAAGATGAACTAAAAGAAAAATTATCATATCTTAATTACATACATACTAATGATATAATTAATGGATTATACTCTAATGAAAGATTTTTGAAAGTATTTGAAAAATGGGTTAAATATTCCTTAGAAGACTAAAAGGAGCAATATGACAAAAAAACATAAAACATTATTGATATTGACTACTACAGTTTTTATATTTTTGTTATTGGCTGTTTTATTAAAAAAAACAGATATCTTTGACCAAATAATTTATGATAAAATTAGAAGTATCAAATTACCATATTTAAATGATATAGCAATTTTGATAACCAAATTAGGTAATATAGTACCAGTTACTATAGTATGTATTATTTATTTAATTTTAAAACCTAAAGAAGGAAAATATGTTATTGCTTGTGTTATAACTTCATTAATGCTTAATTTATTGATAAAAAATTTAGTTGCTAGAGTAAGACCTGATTCTATTTGGTTAATAAAAGAAACTGGTTTTTCCTTTCCTAGTGGTCATGCGATGGCTAGTATGTCTTTATATGGAATGATTCTTTATTTTATCAATGTCAATAATATCCAATATAAAAAACTAATAACTACTTTATTAAGTGGTTTAATAATACTAGTTGGGTTAAGCAGAGTATATGTCGGTGTACATTTTCCAAGTGACATTTTAGCTGGATTTAGCTTATCATTTAGTATCGTGTTAATATATTGTTATCTGTATCAAAAAGAGGTGGAGTATGTTTCTAAAAAAATTTAAAAAACCAGAAAAAAAATTAATTAACAGTTTCAAGTATGCCTATCAAGGAATGATAGGGGCCTTTGGTAGTGAGAGAAATATGAAAATTCATTTTACTATCATGATGTTAGTTATATTATTTGGAGTCCTTTTTAAAATAAGTTGTTTAGAATGGGTAATTTGTTTTTTACTTTTTGTCTTAGTTATTTCATTTGAACTTATGAATACAGCTTTAGAAACAACTGTCGATTTAATAACAACCAAAATAGATCCAAAAGCTAAATTAGCTAAAGATACATCAGCAGGTTCAGTTTTATTCGCATCCATTTTTGCCTTTTTAATAGGACTTATGATTTTTTTACCAAGAATAGTAGTATTTATAGATAAATTTATTTAAAGGAGTGGGGTATATGTTTAATTTAGGAAAACAAAAAAATATCGAAAATTATAAAAAATGTTTGTTATTAGAAGAAAAATATAAAACTATTGAAGGAGTAATTAAATATCACCAGGATTTTTTAAATGCTTCTAAAGTAAGTCCTGTTGATTATTGGCAATGTTTAATATCCAATTATGAAAAAGAAAGTCAAAATGAAAAATTTTCTAATCAAGAAAGAGAAATTTTTAAAATGACTTTAAATGAATTAAATCAGTTACAAAATGATTATGATGCTTATTATCTTAATTTAGAACGAAAAAAGAATTTAGAAAAAAAACTATCATCAGATGATATAGAACAAGCTAAGAAAGATGTATATAATTTATTAAACCAAGATACTAAAACAGGAGGACAAAAATGAGCAAACATTCAAATAGTGATGTTAGAGTACCAGTTAATGAAGATTCTTTAAGTATTAAAAGAGATGAGAGAAAATGTCTTTTATGTGGTAGCTGTAGGAGTACTTGTAAGTTTGGACAAGCAGTTTATGGATATTATGATTTAGAAAAAACTGATGATTATGCAATATGTATAGATTGTGGACAGTGTATTCAAAGTTGTCCAAATGGTACTTTATCTTTAAAACAGGATTATTTAGAAGTGTTAGAAGCTTTAGAAGATAAAGATAAAATAGTGATTGCTCAAACATCTCCAGCTGTTAGAGTAGCTATCGGGGAAGAATTTGGATATGATTATGGTACTTTTTTAGAAGGTAAAATGGTATCTGCTTTAAAAAAGTTAGGTTTTGATTATGTTTTGGATACTAATTTTGGAGCTGATTTAACTATTATGGAAGAAGCAAATGAATTAGTAAATAGGTTAAAAAATAAAACTAATTTACCTATGTTTACTAGTTGTTGTCCAGCTTGGGTTAAGTTTGTTGAGATTTTTTATCCTGATAAAATACCTTTACTTTCTACTTGTAAAAGTCCTGTTTTAATGCAAGGTTCCATGATAAAAAATTATTTTTGCAAGCAAAAAAATATCCCTTTAAAAAAAGTAGTAAGTGTATCTATAACTCCTTGTACAGCTAAAAAAGCAGAAATTAAAAGAGATGATTTAGGTTGTGATATTGATTATGTTATTACTACTAAAGAATTAGTTAAGTTATTAAGAAAAAAAGAAATTGATTTTAACTTATTGGAAGATGAACAATATGATTCGATGTTTGGTAGTTCATCAGGTCTTATTTTTGGTGTTACTGGTGGTGTTATGGAAGCAGCGATTAGAACTGCTTATTACATGATGACTAAGGAAAATATGGAAAATTTAGTTGTTAAAAGTGTAAGAGGAACAGATGGTATTAAAGAAGCTACTATCAAATTAAATGATTTAAAACTTAAAGTAGCAGTAGTTAGTGGAACTGCCAATGCAAGAGAGTTACTTAAAAAGATTGATGAAGGTAAACATTATGATTTTGTTGAGGTAATGGCATGTCCTGGAGGTTGTATTTCAGGAGCTGGACAACCTAAACATGATTTGATGGAAATGGATAAGGTAAGACAAGATAGAATTAAATCAATGTATAATCAAGATAGTAAGTCTACTTTAAGGTTTTGTCATGAAAATAAAGAAATTAAAAAAATATATAAAGACTTTTTAGTAAAACCTGGTAGTGATATTTCTAAGAAGTATTTACATAGAACTTATCAAGATAAAAGTTATTTATTAGGAGAAGATATTAAAAACATGTCAAAAAATTGATATGTTTTATTTTTTTCTTGTTAAGGATAGTAATTTATGATAATATAGTAACTAGAAAGGTAGGAAGAATATGTGTAAAGAGAATGTCAATATGGGGGGGGGTATTATTTACAGATAAGGTAAAA
>CANRBE010000089.1 GCA_947628785.1 uncultured Bacilli bacterium | reverse complement strand
TTGTCATAAAGGAAATTGGAATAAATTTTCCCGTTTATGTTTAATAAATTTTGAGACATTTTCAAAAACTATTGACACCTATTACATTTACTTCCAAAAGCATCAATCAATTCATTGTCTTTATATACTCTTAATATTTCACAATGATTTGAACATCTATTACATTCTTCACCTTTCGTAACAAAAGAAATATCATAAAAATTTAAATTATATATTTTATTACTTTCCTTTTGTTTAGCTAAAATAGCCATTCCTAAAGCTCCCATCAAATGTCCATTTTGATCTACTATAATATCACTTTTCAAAACTTCTTTAAAATACTTAACTACTCCTTTATTTTTACTAACTCCTCCTTGAAAAACAATAGGTCCTTCTATTTTCTTACCCTTTCCTAAGTTATTCAAATAATTTAAAACAATACTCTTACAAAGTCCAGCTATGATATCTTTTTTCTCATAACCAAGTCCAGCTTTATGGATTAAATCACTCTCAGCAAAAACCGTACATCTAGCCGCGATTCTAACAGGACTAGTACTTTTAAGAGCAAGGGTACCAAATTCATCAATAGGAATAGAAAGTCTTTTAGCTTGACTAGATAAAAAAGCTCCAGTACCTGCTGCACATAAAGTATTCATTGAATAATCAGTAATTATCCCATTTTTTAAAATAATTATTTTACTATCTTGTCCTCCTATTTCCAATATTGTTCTAACATCAGGATAAATTGATAAAGTACCTACTGCATGAGCTGTTATTTCATTTTTAACAACTGATGCATCAACCATTAAACCAATCAATTTTCTAGCGCTTCCCGTAGTACCTATTCCCTTTAAAACATAACTATCAGGTAATTTTTCTTTTAAAGACTTAACTAATCTTTTAACCGCATTAATAGGTTCACCATTAGTTTCTAAATAATCACTAGCTATAATATTATTATAACTATCAATAATAACACCTTTAGTACTAATAGAGCCAATATCAATCCCTAAATAACATTTTTTCATTTTCCTTCCTCATTTCTATCATATCGACAAAAGCTTCTACTCTAGTTTTCATTCCAACTTTAGAAGTATTAGTATCAAATGAAAATTCAAGTAGTGGAACATCATATTTATGACATATTTTTTTAATAATTAAAGAAGCCCCTATTTCTGGTGTACAAAAACTACTTTTAATATGAATAATTCCATCATATTTATTTTCACAAAGTTCAATACATCTTGCGATATTATCAGCTGCATCAGCTCCCATTTTATATTTAATATATTGTTTAGCTTTTTTTAAATAAGATTTTATTTTTTTACTTTTTTCAAATAATAAATATGTAGCATTAGTATATCTTTTAATAGCTATACCAAAATTTGCTAATTCCTGTTCTAATTCAAAATTAGCGGTTGGTTCCATCAAAGTATATAACTCTCCAATAATACCTACTTTATATAAAGGCTTTTTTAAAGTTTTAACTTGTTTTATTTGTTTTAAATATTTATGGTAATTTATCGATAAGTGAATAAGTCCTTTAGTTTTACTAAAAGAATTAAGCATTTGTTTTTTTATTTTTTTAAAACTACCTTTTTCTTTTTCAAAACCGATATGAAATCTAATATAATCATCTATTTTATCCATATATTTAATCATATTTTTAGTAACTAAAAAATAATATAGTCCTTTTATAATAGAAAATTTACTATCTATTTTTTTTAATTGTTTGATTATTTTTTTGATATCAGTTTTTCCTTTGGTTACTAAATTTATATACATAAAATGATAGTTTAAATCTTTTAAAATTTGTTCTTGGAGTTCATGGTAATAACCATACCTACACCCACCACCAAGTTGAATTAATACATTGGCTCCCATATTTAAACATTCAATATAAGTACCCAGAGTATATTTAAAAGGTGTACAAACAAAATCAGGTGAATATCTACTTCCAAGTTCTATTGTTTCACTACTAATTTTTGGAATATATAAAGTTTCAGCATCTACAATATGTTTTAGTAAATATGTAACTGGTACGGCATAATCTCCCATTTGCGGGAACGCTATTATCTTATTCATGTTTAGCCTCCAATATATCGACAAAACTTTCTAATCTAGTTTGAATTCCACTATCACTACTTAAATCATCTACAATTAAATTTATCGATGGAATATCTATTTTTCTAATAACTAATTCATTGACTAAACTATCTGGTCCACAGGGAAAACTAGATAAAAATATTATTCCATCTATATTATGTTTAGCTAAAATAATACTACCAATATTTTCTTTACTATATTTAAAATATAAATCTTTACTAAGTTTTTTGCTTTCTATTCTAGCTTTTTTAGTGTCAAATAAATCACTATATATAATAGTAACATTTAATTTTTCTAGATAATCGGTTATAGGTTTACCAATTACCTCATCATAACTATTATAGGGATGAGATACTAATAATACTTTTATACCATCTTGTTTTAATTTATTTATATTTTCCTTTATTTTATTTTGTTTAGTTATTTCTACTTTTTTTAAAGCATTTAAATAAGCTTTTTTTATTTCTTTTTTAGTTTTGTTTAACTTTTTACTCATTTTTATAAATCCTGATAATTCATTTTGTTTTTTTTCTAGATTAATATTATAATTTAATATTTTATTGGGAAATATGTTATTTACAATATCATAAGTAGCTTGAAAATTAGTACAGGTTTGATTAGAACTACCATAGTTATCTATTCTTGGTACTAAAATATAATCACAATCATCTAAGTATGATATGTGACCTAAAAATATTTTTAAGCTTAAACACATTTCACTACTTGCTAAAGCATTACCTTTTTTTATTATTTCATTATTAGTTGGTGGAGTTACTTTGGTTTCAATATTTAACTCTTCAAAAAATCTTAACCACAAATCACCATAGTAATAAAAGTATAAACTTCTTGGTATTCCTATTTTCATATCATCACCTTTTTCATTTTATGTTTTTTATATTTTTTTTATGTTTACTTTTTATTTAATTAAGTATATACTTAATTTGAAAAGAGGTTTTTTTATGGCAAAAAGAAATATTTTAATTGCATTTTTACTTAATTTGTTTTTTTCGGTTTTTGAACTAATCGGTGGATTTTTTACTGGTAGTATCGCTATTATATCTGATTCAATTCACGATTTTTGTGATGCTTTAACAATAGGTATTTCTTATTTTTTAGAGAAAAAAAGTTTAAAAAAAGCTAATAATAGTTATACTTATGGTTATAAAAGATATTCTATTTTAGGAGCTTTTTTAACTACTACTATTTTAATTACTGGTTCTTTTTTAGTTATTTATAATTCGGTTATTAGATTAATTAATCCTGTACCTTTAAATTATAATGGAATGATTTTTTTAGCTATAATGGGTATTGTTATTAATGGTATAGCTAGCATAGTTACTAGGGATGGTTCTTCTTTAAATCAAAGGTCAGTTAATTTACATATGTTAGAAGATGTGTTAGGTTGGGTTGTTGTTTTTATTGGTTCTATTATTATTAAGTTTACTGATATTGTTTATATTGATTCGATTATGTCTATTTTTGTTTCTTTATTTATTCTTATTCATGCTTTAAAAAATTTTAAAAGTATTATTGATTTGTTTTTAGAAAAAACACCTAATAATATAAATATTGATAATATTAAAAAAGATTTACTTTCTCTTAAACATATCAAAGATGTTCATCATTTTCATGTTTGGAGTTTGGATGATAATAATATCTTAGCTACTTTGCATATTGTTATTGATAACAATGATTTTAATATTAAAAAGGATGTCAAAAATATTTTATTAAAGTATGGTATTACTCATACTACTGTTGAAGTAGATACTTCTACTTGTTTGGATAAAAATTGTGTTATTTAGAATATATTTTGTTTTTTTACACATTTTATAAATGGGTGATGT
This sequence comes from uncultured Bacilli bacterium, assembly GCA_947628785.1. GTDB lineage: Bacteria > Bacillota_I > Bacilli_A > RF39 > UBA660 > HGM10857. Next base: position 242 of record CANRBE010000089.1, on the reverse strand, counting down.
TATGGAGAAAAAACAAGGTATAAAATGTTCTGTTCATGATTGTACTCATTGTAATTGTGAAAAGGATGTTTGTAAATTAAAAGAAATTAAAGTTTGTAGTTGTTCAAATGAAGAAAAAAAAGAAGCAACTATGTGTGATTCTTATAAAAAAGTTTAATAAAAAGGGAGTCTGTAAATAAAATTGTGTAAATAAAAATCTTTCCATGATAAAATAAAAGAAATGGAGAGATTTTTATTATGAA
>CANRBE010000088.1 GCA_947628785.1 uncultured Bacilli bacterium | reverse complement strand
TTAAAAATTTTGATAAAATTAATGGTAATGTTAATATAGAAAAAATTGATAAAATTGATGCTGCTGTCGATTTAAAAGTATTAAGTGAATTATTAGTTATCGGAGTCGTATTAACTTTAGTAAGTTCTATAGCTTCAATGATAAGTATTCAAAAATTTTCCCCTCTTACTATTTTAAAGGAGCGTAGTTAAATGAAAGAAATATTGAAATTAGAAAATGTTTGCTACCATTATAAAGATGCTGATATTGATGACTATGTTTTAAAAAATATCAATTATAAATTTGAAAAAGGAAAAATATATGCCATTAAAGGTAAAAGTGGTAGTGGTAAAACTACATTGTTATCATTAATTAGTGGTTTAGAAACTAACTATGAAGGGTTGATTACTTATAATAACCAAGATTTAAAAAGTATCAATTTAGATAAATATAGAAACACTTATGTTGGTATTATTTTCCAAAGCTATAATTTACTTCCACATTTAACAGCTTTAGAAAATATTGTTTTATCGATGGATATAAGTAAATATAAAAATAAAGACAAAAAAGAAAAAGCAATCAATCTAATGAAACAAGTAGGACTTGATGAAAGCTTTAAAGATAGGAGAGTTTTAAAACTATCGGGTGGAGAACAACAAAGAATTGCGATTGCTAGAAGTTTATCTTATAATCCAGATATTATTTTAGCTGATGAGCCAACTGGTAATTTAGATAAAGAAACTGAAGATGAAATTTTAAAAATATTTACTAATTTAGCTCATAAAGAAAACAAATGTGTAATTATTGTTACCCACTCAAAAAATGTCTGTGATAGTGCTGATTTTGTATATGAATTAAAGAAAGTCAAAAAATGATTTTCTTTTTCTATAAATATTTACTAAAATAGAAAGTTGTGTTATATTATAGGTATTAAAACAACTTGAATTAATACATATAACTAGGAGGGCTTATGAAAAATATAAAATGGAATAAAAAATTAATCATGTTATCAATAGCTGGTATAGTTTTAGTAACTAACCCTAAAGTATTAGAAGCTAAAACTAAAGCCAAAATAGAAGAAAACTATCAAGAAGAAGATGTTATAAAATATTTTGATAATTTAAAAGATAAAACAATAGATTTAATCGATGAAGGAAAAAATGAAGAAAAAGTTGAAAAAAATATGACTACTTATATAAATTTTATCTTTGAAGATAAAAAAATAAAAAATCATACTATTAAAGACTTAACAGATAAAAATCAAAATGAAATAAAAACTGACTTCGTTTGTTTAAAAGAATATATCGAAGAAAAAAGACCAACTTGGTATGAAAAATTAACTGAAGTAAGTAAGGAAGTAAAAGATTACTTAGTTAATGGTTATCAAGAAATTAAAAATCAATTAACAGAGTGGAAAGAAGAGGGAACTTTAAAAGACAATTTAAAAAAAGAATTTGAAGACCAACTAGAACAAGATAAAGAAACTTTAAAAAATGCTTGGAATAAAGTTAAACAATTAATAAAATAGGGAATTATCCCTTTTTTCATTGGAGTGATTAAATGAACTATATCAAAGGAGTATATCAAAGAAATATATTTGTCTCCGAAAAAAATTACTATATTGGAGTTTGTAAAGTAATTGATACCGATAATCAAGAATGGAATATATATAAAAATAAAACCATGACTATTACTGGTTATTTTCCTGAATTAAAAATAGATGAGAACTATCTTTTTTATGGTGAATTAATTGAACATCCCAAATATGGAATTCAACTTAGTTGCGATAGTTATGAAAGAGTAAAACCAGAAGGAAAAGATGGATTAATTGAATTTTTAAGTAGTGATTTATTTTCTGGTATTGGAATAAATATGGCTGAAAAAATTGTCAGTGTTTTAGGAGAAAATTGTTTAGATAAAATACTATTAGATAAAAATTGTCTTAAAAAAGTACCAAAATTAGGACTAAAAAAAATAGATACTATTTATAATACTTTAACAGAATATGAAGAAAGTCATCAAACAATTATCTATTTAACTAAATTAGGTTTTACGATGAAAGATGCTTTATTAGTATATAATAAATATAAAGGAAACACAATAAAAGTAGTTGAAAGTAATATCTATCAAATATATTTAGATATAGAAGATATTTCTTTTAAAAAATTAGATGTTATTGCTAGTAACTTTGATATAGATAATAATTCTATTGGAAGAATTAAAGCTGGTATTATTTATACGATGAAAGATTTGTTATTTAAAAATGGAGATACTTATCTTTATAAAGATGAAATATATCTTGGACTAAAAGATGATTTAAATATTTATATTGATGATGAAACTCTAGATATATGTCTAGAAGAGTTAATAGATGAGGACTTTATCAAAAAAGATGAAGATAGGTATTATACTAAAGACTATAAAGATGCTGAAGATACCATCTTAAAAACTTTTAAAAATTTATTAGATAAGGAACCCATAAAATTAAAAAAATTTGATGAAACATTAAAACAGTTAGAAAAAAATAGTGGAATAGTTTATAATAAAGAACAAAAAAAAGCTATTAAGAAAGCTTTAGAAAATAATATAACTATTATAACGGGAGGACCAGGAACTGGTAAAACAACTATTATTAAAGCTATTTGTGATATTTATCAAGAATTATATCATTGTCCTTTTAAAGAAGATGCGATTGCTTTACTTGCGCCAACTGGTAGAGCTAGTAAAAGAATGAGTGAATCAACTTATCTAAAAGCTTCAACTATTCATCGCTTTTTAAAATGGAACAAGGAAACTGGAAAGTTTGCGATTAATGAATATAATAAATCTTTTCAAAATCTAATTATTGTTGATGAGGTGAGTATGTTAGATTTAGAATTATTTGCCCATTTACTTAGAGGTTTAACTGATGATATTAGATTAGTATTAGTTGGAGATTATAATCAACTCCCATCAGTTGGTTCAGGACAAGTATTAAAGGATTTAATTGATAGTAAGATGATTGATACAATTTATCTAGATTATTTATATAGACAAAGTGAGCATTCATATATACCAGAATTAGCTGCTTGTATTAGAAATCAGGAAGAAACTAATTTTTTAGAAGATAAAGATGATTATTTGTTTTTAAAATGTAAAAGTGAATCGATAGTTTTTAATATTAAAAAATTAGTAGAACAAATGATAAATAAAGGTTATGATGAAAAAAGAATTCAAATAATGGCTCCAATGTACGCAGGAATGAATGGAATTGACAGACTTAATAAAGAATTGCAGGAAGTATTTAATCCTAAAACAAATCAAAATGAGTTAAAAGTAGGTAATGTTATTTATAGAGAAAATGATAAAGTTTTACAACTTGTAAATATGCCAGATGATAATGTCTATAATGGTGATATTGGAAAAATAATAAGAATTATTTCCGAACAACAAAGTGAAAGTAAAAAAAATGAAATTTATGTTGACTATGATGGAGAAGTAGTAAAGTATTTACCTAACGATTTTCATAAATTCAAACATGGATATGCGATAAGTATTCATAAATCTCAAGGTAGTGAATTTGAACTAGTTATAATGCCGATTTGTAAAAGTTATTATAGAATGCTTTATCGAAAACTTATTTATACAGGAATTACCCGAGCTAAAAGAAGACTTATTTTACTTGGTGAACCAGATGCTTTTACAATTGCTATTAAAAATAATCATGAACAATATCGTAAAACTTATTTAAAAGAACGACTTGAAAAAATGTATAATATTTAATAAATAAGACAAAATATTACTGTATGTATAAGCATACAAACATATTTTTTAGCAAGAAGGTGGTTTTATGAAATGGATGCGTGATATGCTTATGATTGGTGTTGGAGCAAGTTCAGTTCTTCTATACCAAAAATACAATAAGCAAGTAATGGAAAAAATGGAATGTATAGCCGACAAATTTTATAAAAAGGCTGATAAAGCGCTAGAAGATATGATGTAAAAAGAGCATAAGCTCTTTTTATTTGACTGTTTTTTATATTATGGTATAAAAGAAATTATAATAATATGTGAATATTGTAATTTTAATACATAAAGTTAGAGAATAAAAAAACTCTAATTTTTTTTGGTTAATTACAACAATCGACAAATCTAGTGTTTTCTTTTTATTATTATATAGTCTTAACAGGGAGGGGGTGAAGTATGACCAAACCCAAAATAGAATCTGATTACATTAAAGTGCCTTTGTATTATGATAAGGCATTTAAATGTATGTTTTTAAAAAATCCGAAATTCTTAAA
>CANRBE010000087.1 GCA_947628785.1 uncultured Bacilli bacterium | reverse complement strand
AAAGTATTATATATCTTGTTGGCATACATGATATTCCTTAGTTTAACTGTATTATAATTACAGTTATTTAATTCTAAAGATATATGTTCAGTTTTATTTATCAAAACATATATATCTAATACTTTCCTCCTTTCAAAAACATTATCGATAAATTGTTCTGAGTTTTTGATTTCAAAAGTTTTTATTTCAAAATCAAAATGGAGATAATCAACTATTAACTGTTTCAAAAATTCAGGATTTTTTAAAAATAGACACTTGAAAGCCTTATCATAATAGAGTGGAACTTTGATATAGTCATCATTATTTATATTATTTTTTACCATATTCTCTCCTTTCCTTTTCATAGTAAATCTATAAACAAAATAAGTCAAACAAGGAAAAATTAAAATTAATTTACCAAAAAATAAAAAGAATTAAACTTTTTTTTAAATTAGTTAATTCTTTTTATTTTTTATCTTATCATTTTTTTATTTTAAATAAAGTTTAATTTTTTTTAAAACAAAAAAAGCCTTTAAAATAAGGCTTTATATTTTCTATTGGTGACCAGTACGGGATTCGGACCCGTGAATGCTGCCGTGAAAGGGCAGTGTGTTAAGCCACTTCACCAACTGGCCAGATGGCGCCTAATGTAGGACTCGAACCTACGACCTATCGGTTAACAGCCGAGTGCTCTACCAACTGAGCTAATTAGGCATTTAATCACTTGGACTATTACATTATATCGTATTATTTTATCTTTGACAATACTTTTTTTTATTTTTTATAAAAAAAATTACAAAAAAAGTCAGTTTAACCGACTTTTATTTGAATAGCATCTATCTCTTGATTTAATATTCCAGCATAACCATTTTTAAAATCACTAGTAGAATATCCACTTACCCAAGGAAGCCAGTTTTTGTTTCTTCTTAAATGAACACGATATTTTAATTTTTGATTACTAGCTTTAATCATAAAACCATCAATTGGTTTATTAAAAAGTCCTGCATAATCTGATCTATTTTTAACTTCTTTTAACCATTTACCACCTTTAGTATGAACTCGGTAATAAACATTACCAGAGTTTGAGTTTGCATAAATACAACAAACATCATGACCAAATATTCCTGCGTAATCTGTGTCATTAACGACATTAGGTAACCATTTGTTTTTAACATCATCCCATATTTGATACGTTATTTTATAATTTTCTTTTCTATCTTCATCATCATTTTTATCAAATTCCTTAACTAAAATATTTCCATCAAACCTTTTTCCATTTATATCTAAATTATTAGTATATTGCCAAATACTATATGGCTTTTTATAAGTACATTTACTTCCCCACTGAGCTACCCATTTGTCAAATTTATCTAGTTTAGATGAATTTAATTGATTATTTAACCAACTTAAACTTGCATATATTCCAGTATAATAACCCTTACTTTCCAAAATAGATAAAAAAGTATAACATATATCAACTAAACTAGAATTACTAGGCATACCATTTCTTTTTTTGTACCCATCCGCATCTTCCATATCAAACCAAATTCCATACTTAAAATTAGGTCCAACTTCTTTAAGTAATCTTAAAGCATGATTAGCTTCACTCTTAGCTTCTTTAATATTTAAAGCATAGCTATAAAGATATACTCCATAAGGTATGTTTAACTCTTCACATTTTTTAATATTGTTTTTATATTGTTTATCATCTTGACTTACTTCATCATTTCCATAACCACATCTAATTATTACAAAATCATATCCATCTTTTTTTACTTTACTAAAATCTACTACCCCATTATTAGAAGATACATCAATTCCTTTTTGATTCAAAATTTTCCCCCTTTCTTTTTATTATATGTTTTAATTAAAATTGTTAAAATGATTTACTCCTATTTATTGACTTTTTAGTTTTTTAATAATATAATGAATTTGAGAAAAGATATTATTTCATCTTTTCTTAAATGCAATTATAGTATAATTATTTTTTATAAAATTAATCATACTTAAAGGATTGCTGATTATAAGGTTTTTATTTGTCTAATAGACAATTTTACCTTATAATCTTTTTTTTATAAAAAAATTAAACCACAAAAAAACCCTTTGTTAAAGGGTTAATATCAAACTGGTGGGCCTGAATGGACTTGAACCATCGACCTCACGCTTATCAGGCGTGCGCTCTAACCAGCTGAGCTACAAGCCCAGTTGACTATTTAAGTATACAATATTTTTTATGTTGTTTCAATACCTTTTATGCAAAAAATGTCTTTTTTTTACAAAAAAATTAATAATTCAGTCAAATAATCACTTTTATCTATGTTTATTCTCTTTCAAATTCATCATAAATATTACCTACTATTTCTTCAATAGCATCTTCTAAAGTTACAATACCAATAAAAATATCATCTTTATAAATAACCGCTATACTATCATTACTTTTCTGCATAAGACGAAAAACATCATCTATTTTTTTACTATAGTTAAATTTTTTAACTGGTCTAATAATATCTTCAAGTTTTAGTTTGTTATCTTTATTTCGCATGATAAAATCTTTGACATTAAGAATACCTATTATATTGTTGGTGTTATTTTTATATACTGGATATCTAGTATATTTACTTTGTTTTATTTTAAAAATATTTTCTTTTAAGGTATCATCAATATCAAGTAAAACTACCTCTTTTTTTGGAGTCATCACTTTACTTACTTCGATATCATTGAAATTAAAAACGTTTAAAATATACTCTTTTTCTTTTTCTTCAATAATTCCTTCATCATTACCTAACAAAATCATTTTTTTAATATCTTCTAAAGTTAAATTATCATCTTTTTCTTTAATTTTAAATATTTTACAGATTAATTCAGTAGAAAAAGTTAATATTTTTACTAAAGGATAAAATATTTTCTGCATTATTATAATTAATCTAACGAATAAACTAGCTACTTTATAAGGGTTATTAATTGCTATTTTCTTAGGTACTAATTCACCAAATATTAAAGTAAAATAAGATAAAATGATTGTAATTAAAATAACTAGGATAGTTCTTAAAACATTAGCTGGCAAAATAGATATAGTAATTATTTTTAAAAAGTAATCGGCAAAATAATCAGCCGCAAAAGCACTAGCTAGAAAACCAGCTAATGTAATACCTATTTGAATAGTTGATAAAAAAGATGATGGTTTTTTTAAAACCTTGTTAATCATTATAGCTTTTTTATTTTGTTTTTTTACTTCATGTTTTAAAAATACTTTATCTAAAGATAAAAAAGCTAATTCACTTGATGAAAAAATACCGTTTATTACTATTAAAACTATTAATAAAATAATACTGAATAACACAACCTCACATCCTTTATATAATTATAACACTTTAAGTATAATATATCATAATTAATTATTAAAAATTAGAAAAAATATTTAATAAATAATAACTTTTTTTAAATATTTATCCTAAGTTTAAAAAAAAGTCTTGAATCAAAAGAAAAAATTAGGATTTTTTTCCTAATTTGTTTGTTTTTCACGATATGTGAAATTTTTATTGAATCGCGGTCATGTTACTGAAAACCCAGTAACATGACTTTTTGGTTTTATTTCGCTTCGTTTATGATACTTCTAATTCATATTCATCTCCTATTGCTCCTGAGCCTGTTCCTAGTTTGACATTGGATTTCAGAACTACGACTGGGCGCACTCCAAACGAACGACCATCCCAGATGTCCCAGCGCCTGGCGCTAGGATTCCAATAATACAAGCCGCTTGTGCTGTTCGCAGAGGCCAGGTAGTAGTAGCTACCGATATCTATTAGTTCCGTTTTTCTTCCACAGTTTGCTCCACTATCATCCCAACATTCTCCTCGTTCATTTTTATCTAGATAGTCCCATAAACTATAATTTTCGTTTCCGTTTTCATCATAATTTATTATATTTACATCGTCACTATCCATATAGTGAACACTTTCAGCTAAAGTACTATTTCCGTATTTGGTCCAAGCTTTTCCTGTTCCTTCGTCTTCAACCGATGTAGCTTTTACCTTTAGTATTTCTTTACTTGCTACACTTTGTCCTGATGCATGGTAGTAGCATTCTGGAGTTCCTCCATGAATTAGTGTGATTTGACCTGTGTCTTTATCGACATTTATAATTCGCCATCCACTATATTTTGTTTTATATGATGCGCTATAACATGTGATACTTTCATTCTTACTTAAGCTATTGGCAGATCTACTAGTTGACAAATCATATATATCAAATGTACCTTGAGCTGTTGCTGTTGTTTCTAACACTCCATCTCTTGTGGCATTCCAGGTTGCATTATCTGGGGTATAGTTTACATATTTTCCGATATCTTCTTTAGTGGCAGGTTTACTTGTTTCTGGAGTTGGTGGGACTCCATCACTTTTTTCTCCACTCCATGTTCCATTATAATTAAACTTATATCCATTTATTATTAAAT
>CANRBE010000086.1 GCA_947628785.1 uncultured Bacilli bacterium | reverse complement strand
CTAAAGCTCTACTAGCATCAGCTTTTGTTAATCCTGACTCTTCAGCCATAAATTCCACAAGTTGTGTTTTTGACATATTATACCTCCATCTATCTATAAGCTATCTTGCTTACAATTTAATATTACCATTTTTTATAAGGAAAATCAATACTTTTTTCTTTTATTTATAAGGAAAAATTAAGTATTTTTTATATTTTATTTAATTTATAAATAAAATTTATTATGGATAAGGAAACTAAGGAACAATTAAGCTTATTAAAATTTAATATCATTTTAACTTTAATATATATTGGCAGTTTAATTTTTTCTTTAATACTTACTTATAATGAAGAATTAAAAAAACAAAAGAAAAAACCTCTTTTTGATGTTAAAAAAGAAAAAATATATAATTTAGACAATCGTATTTTAATTGCTTTTTTAACCTTAGGTTATTTTTATATCAATATCAAAAATGATTTAAAAGCTAGAAAAAAAGGAAAAAATGTTAAAAATTTTGATTTACAAGTTATTGCCAGTGTTTTTTCCTTCTTATCTGTCATTATTGTTTTATATGTTTCCTATCAAGAATATAAAGATAGACAAGTTAATATTATAGATATAGAAAATCCTGAATTATAAACTTTTTACCAATCTTTTTTATAAGTAATATCATACTTACTTGGACATTTAATACATTTACCATTTATATCAAATCTTGAAGCATGACAAGGACAATCCCAAGTTTTTTCTTCTTCGTTAAAAATTAAACTACATCCCATATGGGGACACTTATTATAAACCATATATTCTTTATTTTTGTCTTTATAAATTCCAATACTTTCTCCATTAATTTTTTTAATAATAACTTTACTAGAATACCATTTTTTATTTTTAAACAATTTACTTTGGATATAACCTTTGATATTACTTCCCATATTATATAAAAAACTACCTAAATAAATTATATTATTTACTCTTAAAGGATTACATAAGTACTTATATTTATTTTCTCTACCAAGTATCATATCACTTAAAATCATACCAGCTAAAGTTCCATTAGTCATACCCCATGTATTATAACCTGTTCCTATTAACAAGCTATCATTATTTTTTTTTAATTTACCAATATAAGGAATTTTATCTACCGTAATTAAATCATCATTTTTCCAAACATATTCACTATTTTTTTTAATTACTTTATCAAAATTCTTTTTATCATTTAATTTACAACATAAATTACAAGAACTAGATAAATATATTTTATTATCTTGATAATACCTAATTGATTTAGTTTTACTACTAGTTATTAAGGTCCTATTTTTGTTTATACTTGGAAAAGATGTTATATAAGATTTTTCAATATGATCTTTTAAAGGTAAAAAATAAGGTAATAAAAAGAATGGATAATGACAAGCAATTACTACTTTTTTAGCTTTAATATAGTATTTATCGGTTAAACAAAGGTAATTATTTTTATCTTTTTTTATTTTTAAAACTTTAGTATTTTCATATATTGAGATATTATTTTTTAAACATATATCCTTTATAAAGTATAAATATTTTAAAGGATGAAAAACATAAGTGTCATCAACTGAAATTGCATATTTACTATTAATTCCATCGATATTACCTGAGTATCTTTGAACATCAATTTTTAATTTAGTTAAGATATCTTCTTCTTTTTTTACTTTGTTTACATCTTTATTAGTACTAGCAATTAAATAAGAAGTAACTTTTTTTAAATCACAGTCTATTTTTTCTGTTTTAATTATATCTTTAATTTTTTGAATAGCATCTTTTTGACTATCCAAATACCATTTAGCTATTTTTAAAGAATATTTTTTTGTTATATCTTGATATATAGTTTCTTGAAGATAATTTATTTTAGCGGTTGTTTTACTAGTTATACCATGACCTATTAAATTACTATCAACTAAACATACCTTTTGATTACTATCTTTTAAAAAATAAGCAGTTTGTAAACCAGTAATTCCTCCTCCAATAATTAAAACATCGACACCTATATTTTTATTTAATTTTATAGTTTTTCTTTTTTGTTTATCTTGTAACCATAAACTTTCATATTTCATATTTCATATTATCACCATTTATATTATGGTTTTATTTAAAAATAATATTTAAAAACTAAACATACAAACAAAACAAAAAATTAAAACATCATATACTAAAATAGATAGCAAGTTTTTATCTATCTATTAAAAATAGCTTATTCTACCCTTTGTTTGATATTTTTTACTTTGTATTAAACCTAATTATTGTTCACAACTTATAAATCCAAATTAAAAGATAATTCCAAATATTAATACTCACTTTTTAGTGAGTATTTTTTTTATTAAAATTAATGTTTTTTTTAGTTATTACATATACAAATAAACTAACAAATAAAATGATACCAACTAAAATAGTTAAAATTAATGGATTAAAAGGAATAATTTTTATAATGTAATGGTATTTTAACAACAATTTTTTATTTATAAACCAATCGATTATAAACCAAATAGCAATAGTTATAACTATATTAATTACTATTAATAAAGTCAAATATTTATATATTTTTAATTTATTTTCATTTTGTAAATTTGATAATATTTTTATAACAAAACTATATAATACTAAAAATATAAATAAAGTTAAAATAATTAAAGAAATTAAAACATATTTTGAATATTTATAATATATATCGGCAATATTTTTTAATGCTGTATAGTTATTATCACTACTATATATATACTGTTCATTTTTAGTAATTTCAGAAGTATTATTTATATATATCATTTTTTCAAAAACTTTGTTTAAGTTATCTTTATCATCATCATATATTTTAACACCTATTAATTTTTTTAAATCAGTTATTGAATTTACTAAACCTTTAGTTAATATCTGATTACCCTTTTTAATATAATTACTAAAAATATAGTTTTTTAATTGTTCATCTTCTATAGAATTTTTAAATTTAGCTTGTTTAAATAAAGTATTATCATCATCTATTATACCTGATATAGTTACTTGATTATTTCCTAGTTTTGTTTTAAAATTGATTATTTCTTCATAATTTTTAGGGAAAAACAAAGTATCATCTAGTTTTTTTATTCCATATTTCATACAATAATCAACAAAATATTTATGAACAACTATTTCATTACTGTCATTAGGAATATTACCTATTAATTTTTCAAATAATCTATCATCTTTAACTTCGATAAATTCTAAGTTGCTTATGCTTGGATATAATTCATTTTTTCCTTGAATAGATCCAAAAATAAAATTTGTATTTATAGTATAAATATTATTTAAAATTGAATTAGTATTTTCTTTTATTTTTTTTAAATCATCTTCATTTAATGTTAACCTCTTAGTATTATCATCTGATAGTTTATTTACATTATAAGTATAGTCATGATTATTAATCATAGTATTAACTACTAAATCACTTGTTTTAAAAAAATGGATATTTAAAGTTATTACTATCCCAGATGAAAAGATAATCATTAACAAAATAGTTAATAACAATTGAATATTTAATATTTCAAATTTATTTGTTTTAGATTTGTTATTTGATTTATTTTTTTTCATATTTTCTCCTTATTTTCATATTCCCATAAACCCAATTTACCTTTAATATAAATTGGAGGTATTTTTTCAATTTGTTCTAGTTTAAAACCATAACCTTGCCAATTTTTATCTTTTACTACATGTTCATATACTAAGTTATTTTTTAATTTTTTTCTTACTTCATCATCTATATATATACAATCGGTTATTTTAGCTTTAGCAATTATACAACATGTAGGATAATCTAAATTATAGTGTTTAAATTTATCCATATCTTCTTTATTAATTTTCTTTCCTGCATGAATTAATATATCATCACGATATTTAGTCTTCCATGTTCTAAATTCAATTTTTTTTATTCCATTAGCAATTAGGCTTGCATATGATTGTTTTATGGTTATTACTTTCATATTATTTATTTTATCATAATTTTTTATAAAAATATTGATTTTATTATACTTTTTTAATAAATTATTTTAATTATTGTTAATAGTCTAACAAATAGATAAAAATTTTATTTTAAAATATAGAAAAATTATCAAATATATGGTATAATTTGTTTGTACTTGCTCATGTGGCGGAATTGGTAGACGCATAGCACTCAAAATGCTACGATCGTGAGATCATGAGAGTTCGATTCTCTCCATGAGCACCAAATTAAAAATAAACTTGAGTAATCTCAAGTAAAATATAAAACGACTTTTAAAAAAGGTCGTTTTTATGTTATTAGTAATTGTCATAAAAACTTATATAAAATAAAAAGAGAAATACTTAAGCTTTACCATTTTTAAGTACTATCTTATACCAATTAATATTTGTCAATCTGGTTTTATAATATATGAATTTTGTATTCCCTTTAAAACATTTTTTTATGAATTACAAAATATTGAAAAAAAAGAAAATTGTAAAAACTTTTAGTAAACAATAAATACTATTTTGTTTATTAATTAAAAAGTCAAGTGCAACTTTTAGAATAATCTATAATAAGTAATTAATGCGATTTTATGCCGAGAAAACTTT
>CANRBE010000085.1 GCA_947628785.1 uncultured Bacilli bacterium | reverse complement strand
AATTAAGAAGGGAGATTTTTTATGAATTGTTCAAAGTGTGGTACTTACAATGAACCAAATTCTAAAGTTTGTTTTAAGTGTGGTAATGAATTATTAAATAGTTATGAAAATCAAAATATTGAGTTAAATGGTGGAGTGAATCAATCATCTACTACTATTCCTAATTTAGGTAGTAATACAGTAAATAATTTAGGAAATCAAATCAATAATCCTAATATGAAAGAACTAATTAATAATAACCAAACAATAAATTTAGTTGCAGGAAATACTAATCCGCCTCAACCAGAAACTTCAAATGAAACAACAAATAGTACTATTCCTAATTTAGGTAGTAATACAGTAAATAATTTAGGAAACCAAATCAATAATCCTAATATGAAAGAACCAATTAATAATAATCAAACAATAAATTTAGTTGCAGGAAATACTAATCCGCCTCAACCAGAAACTTCAAACACAAATTTAAAAAATAAAAAACCAAATTTTAAATTGTTAATTTTTATATTAATTGGTGTTTTATTAATAAGTGGAGTTGTAGTTGGAAGTAAAGTATTTTTTAAAAAAAGTTCTGATAATGTAGAAAACAAAGTGAATTTTAATGAAAATGAATTAATTTTAGCTAAACAAAATAACAAATATGGTTATATAAATATTAAAGGAGAAGTAGTTATTGATTTTAAATATGATACTGCTTCTGAATTCAAAGGTAAATATGCATATGTACAATCTAATAGTACAAATAGTTCTGATAAAAATTATTATATAATAGATGAAAGAGGCAATGTTAAACTTTCAGACGAAAAATCTATATATACTAATGTTAAGCCAGTTGGAAATAATGAATGGATTTTTGATGGTAAACTATATGATAGTAATTTAAAACAAGTATCAAGTAATAATTTAGTAGTTGATGCAGAAAATAATGGTGATAACTTTTTATATTGGAAAAAAGAAAAAAGTAACGAAATTGGAGTAATGAATCTTAATGGAAAAATAACTTATACATATAAAGGAGATAAAAAATATAATAAACTTCAAGTTGAAGATTCAACATTACAAGATGATTTTAAAGAACAATATTGTTTAGTAACAATTAGTGATGAAAATTATACAAATTCAAAATATGGTATTATTAATTGTAATACTGGTAAAATAATTTATGATTATACAACTAGTATAATAGAAAATAAAGATAATAACGTATTTGAAATACATGATAATACTAATGATAATTATGTTTACATTCAAAATGATAAAATATTATATAAATCTAAAAATAATCAAGAATTAGATTATTATAAAGGATACATTGAAATAGAAGATGAAAATAAATATATTGATATTAGTAATGGCAATATAGTTAGTGATGATGAAGTAAGTGAAGTGGCATATCGAAATAAAAAACAAGGTTATTCGTTAAAACAATGTAGTGATGGTGATGTCATATTAAAAAGTATTTTAATAAAAAACAAAGAAGAAATAGTACCTTGTAAATGGACATCTTTTGAGTTTTTTGATAGTGATTTTGATGAATACTTAAGATCCAAAGGAAAAGAATATGTAGTAGCTAATGGTAATGGTTCATTTTCAATTATTGATACTAAAACTAAACAAAGCATTTATGAAGTTAAAAATACTAGTATTTTGCTTACTTTAGATTCGCCATTTATTTCTTATCTATCAGTTTCTGAAACTTCAAAATCAGTTAGTGAAATATATAATTTGTTTACTAAAAAGAAACTGACTGTTGATTCTAAAGCTAGTATAGTGACTAAATTTAATTACGTAACTGTATCTCAAGATAACAAGAAAAAATATTATAATTCGGATATGAATTTAATATTTGAAGGAGAAATATAAAAAACTATTTAAGGTTTTTTTTAAATATTATAAAAAAATTAGTTAATTGTTATAAATTAGATTATATAATAATAAAATAAAATTAACAAATTAATTATTTTGACTTCAAAAACAAAATAAAATAAGGTATAATTAAGTAGGTGATTAACATGACAGTTTCTTTTCAAAATGCAGTTAAATCAATAAAAAATAAAGTAGATGATTTCAAAAAAATGTATGACCCTACAATACGTTTACAAGACCCTAAGTTAGAATCTATTTTGAGTAATGATATCAAAAATACAAAAACAATAAAAAAAGAACTAAAAAAAATAGAAGAAGAGCTAAAAAAAGATAGCAGTATCGATATTTTTAGAATTTATCAAAGAGAATTTGAAAAATATTTTAAGGAATTTAAAAATATTCAAAAAAAATATGTTCATTTGAAAGCTGTTACAGACGAAGAAAAAAAATATTATGAAAAAAATAAAGATGCTATTAGGAAAGTAATTCAATCTTTAAATAGTATTGAAGTTATAACTGATAGTATGAAAAAAAAGATTTTACAAAAGTGTAATCATTATCATATTAACGTAGAATTACCTAAAGAAAAAAATGTTTCTAAAAATGGAGTAGAAGTTGATATGATGAATGCAACAAAAGACAAATTGGAAGTAAAAGAAGATATAAAACACCCTAAAATAGATTTACTTAAAATATTAAAAGATATGAATAATCAAGTTGATAGTATTCATAAAAGACTTTTAGAATTTAAAAATAAACAAGATTCTACCATAGATTTATATGCTATAAAAGACCAAATTCAACAGTTAAAAAAACAATATCGAATTCATCAAAATGGAATAAAAAATATGAAACACCATCCTAGATTTGTCGAAGTAGATTTAAATAAACTGATGAATGGACCAAAAGCAATTGAAGAATTACAAAAACTTTGTCAAAAATCTTTAGACAATCAAAAACCATTAGATGATGTTCCATTAGAAGAAATACCAGTATCTAAAATTCTTTTAAATCAACAAAAAGAAGTTAAAGAAAAAGAAAGATATATTGTAACTGAAAAAGAAAAAGGTTTAATTAGTAGTAGTTTAAATGAAGATTTAAAACATTGTAATGAAGAACAATCCAAAATAAGAAACTTTGTTAATCGTGCTAATCCTAAATTAAGAAATAGAGCTTTTTTAAATGGTATGGCTTCTTATGTTAAAAATATGGTTAAACTTTCATTTAGTATGTTTCCTGTTGTTTTATTTAAAAATAGACAAATAGGTACTTTAACTTCTTGTATGTTAGTAAATAATCGAATTAGAATGGCTAGAAAATTAGTCAGAGATGAAAAAAAAGAAATAGTTTATATGGAATATAACAAAATAGAAGGTCAAATAGTAACTAGAATAAATTGTTATTTAACAATAAAAAATGTAGTAGAAAATTCTTTAGATCAATTAAATAAATTAACTGAAGAAATTGAAAATAAATTTAGATTTGAAAAAGATGATAAAATAGTTTTGGAAATACAAACTGGTTTAAGTAGTATGAAAGGTCAATTGGAAACTATGAAACAACAAATGACTGATTCTTATAATGAGGAAAAAGCTAAACAAAAAAACACCTAATTTTTTAGGTTTTTTTGTTAAAAAGTAATAAATTATAAATTTAAATATTTATTTTTTGCGTAATATATTTTATAATGTAAGAAGAAAAGAGGTTGATGTATGAAAAAAGGTTATATAATAATTATCAGTATTTTATCCGTAGTAATTGTAGTATTATTAATATTATGTTCTGTGTTATATTTAAAAAATGAATATATAGAACATCACGAAAATGAAGGACAAAATAATAATGTTTCTAATAATAATTCATCTGTTCAAAACAATAGTGATGTTACTAATGATAATTCATCTATTCAAAATAATAGTGGAAATATATCAAGTGATGAAGCATTACAAATAGTATTAAAAGATTTAAATATAACTAAAGATAATATTTATGATTTAGATAATGAATTAGAATATAAATATGGTGCTCAAGTATATGAGATAGACTTTAAATACGATGGTTATGAATATGAATATTATATAAATGCTAAAAACGGGGGAATAGTAAAATCTTTTAAAGAAAGAGATTATTAGGTTAAACATCAGTTTCTGATGTTTTTATATTTTAAGAAAGTTTTTTATGAGAAAATTGTATAATAAAACGTATTATATAAAATTACCTAAAAAACATTGACCAGTAAACAAACGTATGCTATAGTGGTTATACAGGAGGTGTTGGTATGCTTATAAAAAAGCTTATAGATTTAGATTGTATTTTAATAATAAACAAAAAAATAGATTTGAAAATACAAAATTAAGAAGTATCTGGTATATTGATAAAGAAGGTTATTTTTAGTATTGTATTTGATTGTTTTAGAAATTTGGGAAGAATTTCATAATCCTAATTTTAATTATAAGAGATATAAAAAAATTTTAGTAGAATTGAGGTTGTTTTTTGAAAATAGGAGATTTAAAAAAAGAATATGATAAAATGCAAGTTAAATATGGTGCCAAAGAGTTAGATTCTATATATAATGGTGGATGTGAAGAAAATCCTGATATTTGTTTTGTTTTTATGAATCCAACTGGTAAAAATATAGCCAGTGATAAATCATGGATGGGGATAAAAGCTCCTTGGCTTGGAACTAAAAATATATGGAAGTTATTTTATAAAGTTAATTTATTGAGTGAAGATGTATTTAATCAAATTCAAGCAAAGAAACCAAAAGAATGGGATTATGCATTTTGTGATTATGTTTATGATGAGATAACCAATAACAAAATATTTATTACTAATTTAGGCAAATGTACCCAAATAGATGCAAGACCTTTATCGGATGATATATTAAAAAAATATCTTGATTTATTATTTAAAGAAATTGATATAATAAAACCAAAAGTTATTATTACTTTTGGAAATCAAGTTAGTTCTATTATTTTAAATAAAAAAATTTCTGT
>CANRBE010000084.1 GCA_947628785.1 uncultured Bacilli bacterium | reverse complement strand
TAATAATAAGCTACATATGTTGAACCATTAAAATTATATTCTAATATTTCATATTTTTCCATCTAACCACCTCTTTATTATTATATCATAATAATTAATAAAAAAATATTTGACACCTCCTCTAGGGGTGGTATATTAATAATGGTGATTAGATGAAAAAAAACTAATAGAGATGATGAGTTTAAAAAATATTTAGAAACTAGATTAAATACAGTTGAAGGACAAATTAGGGGAGTAGTTAAAATGATTGATATTGTATGGATATTTTAAAAAATCATCTAAAAACTTGTGTTGTAAATGATACCAAAAATGATAAGTTAGATATCATAGAAGAAGTAATGGAACTTATAAAAAGATTGGGGTAGAAAAATGAAAAAAATAATATTAAAAGTTGGGGGTATGAGTTGTAGTGCTTGTTCTAATCATGTTGAAAAATATTTGAAAAAACAAGATGGTATCATAGATGTTAGTGTCAACTCTGGAACCGATATAGCCGCTAATTCAGCTAGTGTAATTTTAATGAATGATAATTTAGAAAAAATTATAACTTTGTTAAAAATAAGTAAAAAAACGGTAAGAAATATTAAACAAAATTTATTTTGGGCTTTCTTTTATAATACCTTAATGATACCACTTGCTATTGGATTTTTTAAACCACTTGGCTTAACAATTAGTCCAATGCTTGCTAGTATAGCTATGATAATTAGTAGTTTAACCGTAGTTTTAAATGCTTTAAGATTAAATAAATATAAGTACTAAATAATTAAAAAAAATGACAATTTTTTCCATTGTCTTTTTTTACTTTGCACGAATTTTTGTTTGTGTTAAAATGAAATTGGTGATCTAGATGAACAAAGTATATTTATGTATTGATTTAAAAACATTTTATGCATCAGTTGAATGTGTTGAAAGAAATTTAGATCCTTTTAAAACTGATTTAATAGTGGCTAATTTGGAAAATACTAATAAAACTATTTGTTTAGCCATATCACCAAAAATGAAAGCTAGAGGAATAAAAAATAGATGTCGAGTTTTTGAAATACCTAAAAATATTCATCCGATAGTTGCTAAACCTAGAATGCGAAAATATATTGAATATTCATCTTTAATATATTCTATTTACTTAAAATATGTAGCTAAAGAAGATATATACCAGTATTCTATTGATGAAGCTTTTTTGGATATTACAAGTTATTTAAAAATGTATCAAAAAAATTATATAGAAATAGCTAAAATGATTATTGATGATATATATAAAACTACTAAAATATCAGCTAGTGCAGGAATTGGTACTAATATGTATTTAGCTAAAGTAGCTTTAGATATTATGGCTAAACATAGTAAAGATAATATAGCTTTTTTAAATGAAGAACTTTATATAAAAAAACTATGGCACCATTTACCTATAACAGATTTTTTTAGAGTAGGTCATGGTACTGAAAATAGATTACATAAGTTACATCTTAAAGATATGTATGATATAGCCCATGCTGATGAAAAAGTCTTATATAAAGAATTTGGAATAAATGCTAAATTTTTAATTGACCATGCCTGGGGTATTGAAACTTGTACAATAAAAGACATAAAAAATTATCATCCTAAAACAACTTCTATATCTAATGGACAAATTTTAAGTAAAGATTATAACTATATAAATGCTAGAATTGTTTTAACAGAAATGGTTGATAATTTAGTAAATCAATTAGTTGAAAAAAATTTAGTCGCAAAAGGTGTTGGTATTTATATTGGATATTCTAAAAATATTATACCTTCTTTAAAAGTATCTTTTAAATTAGAACAAGCAACTTGTAGTTATAAAAAAATATTAGCTAGGGTATTAACTGAATACGATTATCGAATTAACGAAAATGTGCCGATTAAAAGAATCAATGTTTGTTTTTTTGGTTTAGTGATTCAAAAATATGAACAATTAGATTTGTTTGGAAAAATAAAAGAAGAACAAAAAGAAAAAGAATTAGAACATACAGTTGTAGAAATAAAAAATAAATTTGGAAAAAATTCTATTTTACGAGCTATTAGTTATCAAAATGAAGCTACAGCTTTTAAAAGAAATAAGTTAATAGGAGGTCACAATGCAGAGTAGAGCAGTTCAATTTATGCCTTTTGATGCTTTAAAAGGTTTTAAAGAAGCCTTAGCTAAAGTAGAAAAAGTAGTCGATTTAAAAAAAGAGTTAATGGATGATTATTTTAATGAATTAGATAATAAATTAAAAAGTTTAAAAAAAGGAGATACTGTTTTGATAAAATACTATTATAATTTGGAATATGTAGAAGTAACTGATAGTATTAAAATGATTGATGTACCTAAAAGAAAAATAGTATTAAAAAATTGTGTAGTAAATTTTGATGACATTATTGATTTTAATCAAGTGAAAAAATAAATTTTTATTCTTTGATTAAATCATTTAGTGGTTTTAATTGAAAACCTTTACCTTTAATAAAATTAATTAAGCTTGGTATTACTTTTTTTGTACTACTATTTATTTTTATTGCAATCATATCTCCATTTTCTAAATTTATTTTGATTTTTTTGATATCTTGATTTTCTAAATAGTGATTAGGTAAAACAGTTGAATTTTTGTTGATTTGACAGTTTTTTAATATTTCACTATTTTCTTCTTTAGTATAGCAGTAATTAAAACCTTGCCTTTTTTTGATTAAGACATTCATCCATGAAAAGTTTTTAGTAGTGTAGTTGTTACCACTATCTAAACTCCCAATTTGATTACCTGTTTTTAAAATATCAATAATTATATTTTGATTATTTTCAACTATTTTTCTTTCTAAAAAAAATGTTGCTTTAGTATTGTCTTCGTTTAAAATATTTAGTAGATAATTTATATTATCTTTATCATCAATTAAAAATAAAAGACCAACATTTTTTTCCTCATCATTTCCTTTGATTACATATTTATCTAAATAATCATGATAAGATATTGTTGGTAGTTTATCTTTATATACTAGTAAAGATTCTTCATATTTACCATATTGTTTCATTTTGTAATAACTTTTATTTATATTAACAACATAACCTTTTTTACCTGGTATTATCTTGTTATCTATTATTTTAGCATTAATAGCTTCTTTTTGTTTAGTTAGAGCTACTTGTTTTATTTGTTTCATAATTAAATCATATTCTTTAATTACATTAGCGGTTTTTTCAGTATAAAAAAAACTAAAGCAGATTAAAGTTAAAATTCCCGTTATTTGGAAAAATTTATTCATTTCACCACCCTAGTTAAATGTATGAAAAATTTTAGATTTTATTTCAATTTTTACCATTTAATTGTTTTAAAGATTCTAAAACGAATTTACCATCCTTTCTAATTAATTGATGGTCAAAGTATATTTCACCACCACCGTATTCTGGTCTTTGAATTAATACTAAATCCCAATGAATAATTGATTTATTACCATTGTCGGCATCAGCATATGCCTGGCCAGGAGTAAAATGGATACTTCCCATTATTTTTTCATCAAATAAAATATCTCCCATAGGTTCTTTGATTAAAGGATTAAAACCAAATGAGAATTCTCCTATATATTTTGCTCCTTCATCGCTATTAAATATTTCATTTAGTTTTTCTTGGTTATTATCACAGGTAGCTTTAATTATTTTACCATTTTCAAAAGTTAAACTGATATTGTTGAAAGTGTTTCCTTGATATGGACTAGGGGTATTATATGTTATTTTTCCATTGACACTATCTTTAACAGGTGCAGTATAACATTCCCCATCTGGAATATTTGCTGTGCCACAACATGGTATAGCTTTCATTCCTTTTATAGAAAAAGTTAAATCGGTATCAGGTCCAACTATTCTTACATTATCAGTTTTTTCCATCAACTCTTTTAATGGTGCTATATCTTTTTCCATAGTTTTATAGTCATAGTTCATAACATCCATTGCATATTCATAATATTCATCGGTAGTCATTTTAGCTTTATATGCATCTAAACTAGAAGGATAATTTAGTATTATCCATCTTCTTTTGTTGATTCTTATATCATTTATTTTAGTTAAAGCTTTGCCTAGTTTTTGTTTGTATTCTTTTTTGATGTTAACTGTTTCATAGTCATTAGTGGTATAGGTAATGGTTATGAAAACATCAAAGTTATCGACATCAAATTTACTATGTATTACTTGTTCTTTTATTCTATCTTCATTTGCATTTTCTAGTATTAAAGCATTTACCTCTGAATCTGTTATTCTAGTAAAGGGTATTCCTTCTTTTTCTTTTATAGCTTTGATTAATTCTTTTACTAATGGTTGTGCTTTTATATGATATTGGATTAATATTCGGTCATTTTTTTTAATTTTGACAGAATGGTTTACTATTGTTTCACTTAATTTTTTTAATTTGTTATCCATTTTTTCACTCTTTTCTTTTATTTTCATAGTATATGATGAAAGGAGGAATCATATGCACCCTTCAGCATATTCTAATAGACCTTATAATATGCCTTACACTAACAATCAAGACCGTTTATTAGGTGGGGGATTTTTAGGTCCGTTTATATTAGGAGGAATAACTGGTGGTTTAGTAGCTCCAGCTTTTTATCCTAGACCTTATTATCAACCAGGTCCTTATCCATATTATGGACCATACTATCGATAATATTCTATTTTTTTAAAATTTTATTATTTTAAATAGTTTGTTTTTCTTGATAAAATAGTAAACTGATAAAAGTTTTGTAAAAGATTCTTGACAAACAACATTTAACACTATATAATTATAATAGCGTGATAATATCACGCAGACACTCTTATTGTTATTCGAGTATAAGAGTGTTCAACCAAAACCCCCTGAAGGAGCGCAATAGCGCTCCATTTTTGTTGAAACCCTTTATTTATAAGGGTTTGCAAGACAACCAAATTTTAAAAAACAATTTTAGGTGGCATTTAGGTGGCATTTTTATAATTTTTTGCTATTTTAAGACATAAAAAAACAATGGAGCTTGAG
>CANRBE010000083.1 GCA_947628785.1 uncultured Bacilli bacterium | reverse complement strand
CCATTACTATCTTTCTGTTCAATTAAGGACTGAATTTTAGCACGATCATCTTTAGTAAGATGATGATATTGATTTTTCTTTAAATTTATAGTATTATTTTTAACAGACATATGAATTTTCCTTTCTTTTTTGGCGAAAAGATATTATAGATTATTCATATGTCTTTTTCAATAGTGAAGTGTTGCACTTCATATTTAAATTAACATTTAAAAAACAAATTGAAAATATATGAGTGATGTGATATAATAAAAAAAATCAAGGAGGTCATATGAACGATATTTTAAAACAAATGTTTAGAATGGAAATGTTAGTTTCTATAATTTATTTATTAATTGGTTTAACCTTATTTTTCTTACCAGGTTCAGTATTAGTGACTATATCAATAGTTATTGGAATAATAGCTTTAATAGTAAGTATCTTTCCAATCGTAAACTACTTTAAAATGGAAAACAAACTTCTAGGATTTGGTAGTTTAATAACAGGTGTTACATTTGCTATAGCGGGTCTTATTATGATTATATATCCATCATTACTAGAGACAGTAATAGCTATAATGATTGGAGTTATTATGATAATAAATAGTATCAACAAAATAGAATATGCTATTACCTTAAGAGATAACAAAGTAAAAGAATGGTATGTATCAATGATATTTGCGATAATAACCTTAATACTAGGAATATTCTTTGTTGTCAATACTTGGACAGTAGTAAAAATAGTCACTAAAATATTAGGTCTTATAATAATCATATATGCTATATTAGATATTGTCGAAACCATTTTTGTCAAAAGAAAAGTTAAAAAAGTTTTTACCATAGTAGAAGAAGGAAAGGAAATAAAGGTTATTGATGAATAACCTTTTTTAAACAAATGAAAAAATGTGTTATAATTTATAATCCTAATAGTGGTCGTGGTTTAAAAAAAATAACTTTTCAAAAAATCGAAAATATCTTAAAAAAATATAACTATGAATATCGTTTTATCCAAAGTGAATATAGTTCTCATATCGAAAAAATAGTAGAAAACCTAGAAAAAGTAGATGTAGTATTCTCAATTGGTGGTGATGGTACTTTCAATGAAGCAATGAGTGGGAATGCTAAAAGAAAAACCCCTTTAGTACTAGGTCATATCCCTACAGGGACAACTAACGATATAGGATATATGTTAGGTCTTACTAAAAGTATAACCAAAAATTTAGAAATGTTACTAAAAGGATATATCAGATGGATAGATACTTGTTATTTAAACAACAAACTATTTACCTATGCTGCTGGTATTGGTAAATTTATGAAAGTAAGTTATGAAACCCCAAGAAAACTAAAAAAACAAATAGGTTATGCTGCTTATATAGTAGAAGGAATAAAAGACTTACTTGGTGAAGAATTATACCCTTATAACATCACATATGAAATAGATGGAAAAATAAAAAAAGCTGAATGTTCCTTTTTACTTGTTTCCAACTCAAATAGAATAGCTGGGATAAAAAAATTACACCATAATATCAAGTTAAATGACCAAAAATTTGAAGTAATAATATGTACCATCAACCAAAAAAATGAATTGATTAAAAAAATGATGAAAATACCTACCGTAAAAGAAGTATCAAAAATACCAGGTATATTATCATATCGAACTAATGAAATAAAAATAACATTTGAAAATAGCGATAAAAAAACATTCACAATTGATGGTGAATCATACTTTGAAAACAACAACTACTTTGATATAAAAATAGATAAAAGTCTACCTATATTGGTTCCTAAAACAACCAATGAAAATATATTTGTTCAAGCTAAAATAGAGGATGATAAACATGAATTACAATAACCAAATGATAGATATAATATCTAAATTAGATGAAAAGAAAAAGATATTACTACATAGTTGTTGTGCTCCATGTAGTAGTTCAGTAATAGAAAAATTAGCGCCATTTTTTGATATAACAATCTTTTACTACAATCCTAATATATCTCCTAAAGAAGAATATGAACTAAGAAAACAAGAACAAATCAACTTTATCAACAAACTAAAAAATAAATATAAAGTAAACTATATAGAAGCAGATTATGATAACAATTTATACGAAGATGAAATAAAAGATTTAAAACAAGAAAAAGAAGGGGGTAAAAGATGTTTTATTTGCTATGAACTAAGAATGGACAAAACGGCCTTAAAAGCATCTAAAATG
This sequence comes from uncultured Bacilli bacterium, assembly GCA_947628785.1. GTDB lineage: Bacteria > Bacillota_I > Bacilli_A > RF39 > UBA660 > HGM10857. Next base: position 2,915 of record CANRBE010000083.1, on the reverse strand, counting down.
GGGTATGATTATTTTACTACTACCTTAACTGTAAGCCCTTATAAAAATGCTTGTAAAATCAACGAAATAGGTAAAAAACTAGAACAAAAATACCAAATAAAATTTTTACCTAGTGACTTTAAAAAACAAAATGGTTATCTAAGGTCAATCGAACTTTCTAAAAAATATAAATTATATCGCCAAAACTATTGTGGTTGTATTTATTCTAAAAAAGACATTTTTTAATGTTTTTTTAATTTTTATTTAATATCCTTATAAGGGAGGGTATGATAAAATGAAAAAAAGAATTTTTTACTATGACAATATTAAAGGATTACTTACTATCTGTGTTTTACTTATGCATACATTAAGTTTATCAGCTAAATACTATAACTATGATAATAGTATATTTAAAATAATATCATTTTTTATCATGCCAGTTTTTATCTTTGTGATGGGGTTTTTTGCTTATAAAAGTAAAAGAACACCACTAAAAAGATGTAAAAAAATGTTTTTAATTTATTTAATAAGTCAAATAATAATTACCATTTATTATGCTTATATTTTAAAAATAATAAATAACTATAATTTGTTTATACCAAGATTTACTTTATGGTATTTACTAAGTGGTTCAATATTATATTTAAGTGAATATTTATTTAGAAAATATCCTTTTAAAAAAGTATTTATAATATCCTTAATCATATCTTTAATATCAGGTTTTATTCCTTTTATAACTAACTTTTTATCCATGACTAGAACACTTTGTTTACTTCCATTTTTTGTAATGGGTTACTATCAAGAACAAATAAATTTATTTGATTTTATAAAAAAGTATCAAAAAATTATTTATTTACTAGTTTTTATAATAACTATTTGGTTTTTATTTAATCAAGGATATTTTTCTTATAAAGATACTTACTTAAAATATAATTATTATGCATATAGTAATATCTTAACTTGTTTTAAAAAAAGATGTTTATTATATATTATATTTTTAATATTTAGTGCTTTTATTTTACTAATTGTTCCTAAAAAAAAGACTTTACTATCAACTATTGGTAATAAGTCATTACCTATTTATTTAATCCATGGAGTAATGCTTAAAACTATTTTTCATTATGGTTTATATATTGATAATAAAATAATAGGAACAATATTAAATTATATTTTGGTATTTATAATAAGTATTATAATTAGTATTATATTTGTTAGTTATAAAAAATTTAATAAAATAAACTATGTAATGGAAAAATGTGATGAAAATGGATAAAAATACAGGAATTTTGTGAAAAATAAACTAAAAAAAACCAAGAATTTTGTGATAAAATAAATTTGGATGTGATGAAATGCGTATTTTAATAGTAGAAGATGAATATAAATTAGCGGATTTAATTAAAGAAAGACTAAAAAAAGAAAAATATTTAGTTGATATAGCTTTAACTGGTTCTAAAGGTTTAGATATGGCTTTAAGTGGATTATATAACCTAATTATTTTAGATGTTATGTTACCAGAAATGGATGGCTTTGAAATACTTAAAGTAATAAGAGAAGAAGAAGTGGATGTAAAAATAATTATGCTTACCGCTAAATCAGAACTTGAAGATAAACTAAACGGTTTTAAAAAAGGAGCTGATGATTACTTAACTAAACCTTTTCATTTAGAAGAGTTACTAGCTAGAATAAATGTTCAACTAAGAAAAAATCAACAAAATAAAATAACCGATTACTTAATAGTTGGTGACTTAAAACTAAATTTAAAAACATCAAACTTAAGGTGTATAAAAACTAATGAAACAATTCAAGTTGGATGTAAAGAATTTTTATTACTAGAATACTTGATGCAAAATAAAAATCAAGTATTAAAAAAAGATCAAATAATTACTAAAATATGGGGTATTGATAATGAAATAGAATCTAATAATTTAGAAGCTTATTTATCATTTATTAGAAAAAAAATAAAAATAATAGGATCTAATGTAAGTATTAAAGCTTTAAGAGGAATAGGATATAAGATAGAGTGGGAAAATGAAGAAATTAAGAAATAAAATATTTGGGTTAATATTTATTATATTATCTAGTTGTTTACTAATTATTTTAAGTTTTTTTATGATTTGGGAGTATCAAAGAAACTATAATGATATAAAGAAAAATCTTTTTAGGATGAATAAAAAACCAATAGGTAATTTAAGTATGCCAATTGATAAAGAAAGAAGATTTATGGATACAACCATTTATACTATTTTATTAAAAGAAAATAAAATAACCGATATTATAAGTCATACTGTTGATGGTTCGGTTGATTCTTCAATTTATAAAGAAATAGAAAAAATAATTAAAACAAATGATAAAAGTAAAGCCTATATCGGAAATTTGTTTTATGAAAAATATTCTTATGGTTATATAGTAAATAGTTATATTACATTAATCGATAATACCGAAGTAAATAATAGGTTACTAGGTTACTTAAAACAAGTAATCATAATATTTATTTTAATTGAAATATTATTTTTTATAGTAACATCAAAATTATCTACTTGGGTTACAAAACCAGTAGTTGAAAGCTTTATAAAACAAAAACAATTTATAGCTGATGCTTCTCATGAACTAAAAACACCACTTTCAGTTATAATGGCCAGTGCTGAAGCTTTAGAAAATGATACCAAAAATAAAAAATGGCTTAAAAATATTCAAATTGAAGCTGATAAAATGAATAAATTAATTAAAGAATTATTAGACTTAGCTAAACTAGATAATATAAAAAAACAATATACAAATAATAATATATCTAAAATAATTGAAAAAGAAATCCTTACTTTAGAAAGCTTAATATATGAAAAAAATATCCAATTAAAATATGAAATAGAACCTAATATTGAACTTACCTCTAGTCAAGATGAAATAAAACAACTAATGACTATTCTTTTAGATAATGC
>CANRBE010000082.1 GCA_947628785.1 uncultured Bacilli bacterium | reverse complement strand
AAGATACAAAATATTTTATGAAGGAGGAAGAAAAAATGCAAAGTGATGAAGTATTATTAAATGATTGGGATGCCGAAATCTTAAATAAAAGAATTAATGAAGCCGAAAAAGAATATGCCAAAGAAGAAGGAATTGAAATAGGTGAAGAAAGAAAAGAAAAAAAATTGATTGAAAACATGTTTAAAAATGGAATTGATATATCTTTGATATCTAAAGTAACCAGTGTCCCAATAAAACAACTAACCAAAATAAAAAATAATTTGTTTTTATAAACAAGAAAATCAACTTTCTTGTTTTTTTCATCAATGAAAATGTCTTTGTTCTTTCGTTTGATAAAAGATAATATATTAAATTGTGACAAAATAGTTTTGGCTTTAGCTTTATAGGAAAGTTTACCAAATGGTGAAAAGTAATATAACTAAAGAAACAAATGAAGTAAGTGAAAATAAAACAAATTCATATACCTTAATCTAATTAATAACCCAGTTAAACTTTGTAAAGAAAAAGAGCATAAGCTCTTTTTAGTTTAAATAGAGATGTACTATTCTTCACCAATTCCTTATATAAAAAAGTGTAATTTTATAAGTATTTAAATGCATGTTTATTTTTTTGAAATCCTAAGTTTGAAAGGAAGCAAATATTAAGAAAAACAAATAAGTACATCTCTCGAGGACAGTATTATATACATCTAGTTTGTAAAAATTTGTCGAAACAAAGAAACAATGAAAAAAATTTTAAATAGGATAAATATTAAAGCCATATTTATTTTTAATAGTATCAAAAAATAAATCGTTTAATAAAGGATGATAACTTAAATATGTAAAAAGTAAATAAAGTAAAATAATACCAACAATTCCTATTAGATTTAAGTTTTTATAATCTTTATCTAAAAATTTAAAATGTAAATTAAAAATAATAATATTAACTACAATAATTAAAAAAACAGCATAAATTAAATTTTCACCAAACATATAGTAAAATGGTAAAAATAAAATCAAATATAAAGGTATCATAATTAAACAATGGAAAAAAATTGAAAAAAATACATTGTTTTTATTTTTTAAAAAAGGATAAAAAAATAAATTAACTAAAATAAAAGAAGTTGTTAATATTTTCATATGTTCCCATATTGATTCATTGATGGGAAAAAAGATGGCTGTTAAATTATTTTTAAAAACATCATAAATAAAATGGGTAGGAAAAGCTAGTAAAATACAAACGATAATCATAATAGTTTTAAGATTAAATTTCACAAGTATCACCTACTATAAATATATCTAAAAAAGTAAAAAAAATGCTTAAAACACTTGAAAAATTAACAAAAAACGTTAAAATATTAAAAAACTTGTAATAAAAAAAAGGAAAATGTCTTTTTTTATCGTATATATTAATAGGGAGTAGATTGTATGAATAATCGAATAGATGATGAAACAATAAAAAAAATCAAAGATAGTGTTGATATTGTCGATATTATTTCTAGTTATAACATAAATCTAACTGGAGCTGGCAAGAACTATTTTTGTGTATGCCCATTTCATGATGATCATAAACCTAGTATGAGTGTTAGTAAAGAAAAACAAATTTATAAGTGTTTTAGTTGTGGAGCTGGTGGAAATGTTTTTACCTTTTTACAAGAATATGATAATATGACATTTTTAGAAGCCGTTAAGACACTAGCTAACCGAGCTGGTATTCCTTTAAATATAAACACTAAAATAGAAAAAAAAGAAAAATATCCAGACTATTTAGAAATGTATTCAATCGCAAATAAATTATATATGAATAATTTAAATACTACTTTGGGTAAAGAAGCTAAAGAATATTTAAAAAAAAGAGATATTTCTATAAAAACTATCAAAGATTTTGAAATTGGTTTATCATTAGACAAACGAGATTCCCTAGTGAAATTATTAGAAAAGAAAGGTTTTGATATTAATAAAATAGAACAATATGGTCTAGCTAGTCAAAATAATTATGGAAGTGTCGATTTGTTTCATCAAAGAATTATGGTTCCACTATATGACTTAAAAGGAAACGTTATTGGCTTTTCAGGTCGAATATATAAAGATACTTTAGAAAATAAATATTTAAATACTAGACAAACAGTTTTATTTAAAAAAGGGGAACTTTTATATAATTACCATCGAGCTAAAGAAAGTGCTAGAAAGAAAAACCAAATTATCATTGTCGAAGGATATATGGATGTAATTAGACTTTATGAAAGTGGCATTATAAATGTAGTAGCGACGATGGGGACTGCTGTTACGAAAGAGCAAATTAATTTAATCAGAAAAATGGCTAATGAAATTATTTTATGTTTTGACGGTGATAGGGCTGGTGAAAAAGCAACTTTAACCGCAACTGATGAACTTTTAAATTTGAATATTGAACCTAAAATAATTAGATTAGAAGATGATTTGGACCCTGATGAATATATAAGAAAGTATGGACGTGATAAATATATACAAAAATTAAATCATCCTATTAATGTGATGGAATTTAAGTTAAATTATTTAAAAAAAGACAAAGATTTAACCAGCAGTTTAGATACTGCTAAATATGTTCATGAAGTATTAGAAGAATTAGATAAAATGGATGATGATATTTTAAAAGAGATAACTATTCAAAAGGTAAGTGATGAAGTTGGTTTGGATAAAGACATTTTAAAGGACCGTTTAAAAGCTATAAGTAGGGATAAACCTCTTGAAATAGTCAAGGAAAAAACAAAAAGTAGTAAATATGAAAAAGCAGAACAATATTTACTTTATTATTTGATAAATAATGAAAAAGTAATGAAACAATATTTAAAAAATACAATTTATTTTCCAACTTTAAAATATCGGGAATTAGCTAGAGCAAGTAAACAATATTTTGAAGTTAATGGAAATATAAATATATCTGATTTAATGATTTATTTAAGAGAACAAGATTCATTGAAAACTTTATTAGAAATAAATAGTTTGCCACTTAAAGATGAATGTAGTAAAGAAGAGATTGATGATTATTTTAAAATAATTCAAGTTTACAATGAACAAAATGAAATTAAAAGATTAAAAGAGGAGTTAAAAAAAACTAGTGATATTGATAAGAAGTTAAAAATTAGTGAACAAATTCTTAAAATTAATAAAAAAAGTAAAGGTGATGAGTAATGAAAAAAGTAATTAATGAAATTAAAACATTTGAAGAAAGAAAAAAGGAATTATTAGAAATTGGAAAACAAGAAAATAAAATAACTTATGAAGTTTTAGCTAATCATTTAAAAGGTTTAGAGTTAACTAGTGAAGAATTAGATGAATTATATAATATGTTTAGTGATAACAATATCAAGATAGTATCAGAAGAAGATGACGATGATAGTTCTGAACAATTGATATTAGATGATAATATTTTAACTAAAGACTTAACAATAAATGACCCTGTTAGAATGTATTTAAAAGAAATTGGACAAATTAAGTTATTAACGATGGAAGAAGAACTTGATTTGGCTGATAGGATTGAAGCAGGGGATGAGGACGCAAAAAGAATTTTAGCTGAGGCTAATTTAAGATTAGTTGTATCAATTGCTAAAAGGTATGTCGGTAGAGGAATGCTTTTTTTAGATCTTATTCAAGAAGGTAATATTGGTCTTATGAAGGCCGTTGACAAGTTTGATGTAACTAAAGGATATAAATTTTCAACTTATGCAACTTGGTGGATTAGACAAGCTATAACAAGAGCTATAGCCGACCAAGCTAGAACTATTAGGGTTCCTGTTCATATGGTAGAAACCATTAACAAGTTAGCTCGTATTCAAAGACAATTGACACTAGAATTAAATAGAGAACCAACCGAAGAAGAATTAGCTAAAAAAATGAATACTTCTGTTGAAAAGATTAGAGATATTTATAAAATTAGTCAAGAACCAGTTTCTTTAGAAACTCCAATAGGAGAAGAAGATGATTCGCATTTAGGAGATTTTATTAAGGATGAGAGAAATGTATCACCAGAAGAATTTGCGACTAATGAACTTTTAAAGGATGAGATAGCTGATGTTTTGCTTACTTTAACAGAAAGGGAAGAAAAAGTAATTAGATTACGATTTGGACTAGATGATGGTAAGAGTAAAACATTAGAAGAAGTTGGACAAATATTTGGAGTTACAAGAGAAAGAATTAGACAGATTGAAGCTAAAGCTTTAAGAAAGTTAAGACATCCTTCTCGTTCTAGAAAGTTAAAAGATTATATGGGGGATTAATGTTATCAAAAAGATTAAAATGTATAGCTGATTTAGTTGATAAAAATACTTTTGTTATTGATGTTGGTTGTGACCATGGTTTATTAGATGTTTATTTAGCTAGACAAGGTTTTAATTGTTTAGCTTGTGATATCAGTTTAGATTGTATTAATAAAACAAAAGAAAATGTTATTAAATATCAAGTAAGTGATAATGTAAAACCAGTTTTAACTGATGGTTTAAACGGTATAATTATCCCAGAAAATACTTGTCTTATTATGTCTGGTTTAGGTACTCAAACTATTATCGATATTTTAGATAAAAGGATAGATTCTAAAATAAAATGTATTATATTACAGTCTAATAATCATTTAGATAAGTTAAGATATGAAATGATGAAATGTTTTCATTTAGAAGATGAAGTAGTTATTAAGGATAAAGGTATTTATTATGTTATTATGAAATGGGTTAGAGGTAGTATTAGTTATAGCAAGAAAGAACTTTATTTAGGACCTGTTTTGTTAAGTAAGAAAGATAGTAAGGATTATTATAAGTTTTTACTTTTAAAAAATAAAAGAATTTTAAATAAGATACCTAGTAATTATATAGAAAAAATAAATGAAATTGAATTACAAAATAAATATTTAGAAGAAGTTCTAATTGATTTATAAATGAAAGCTGTTGACTTTAAAAAAGTGTTATGATAATATGTATTTAGTGAAAGAAATTTCATATAATAAAAAAGGAACACTTAATATTCTCTGTTAAGTGCTGCCAATGTTTTTATTTGGAAGCCCCTAACTCAAATAGAATTAGGGGCATTTTTTTTAGTCTTGTTGTAAGTCTAAGTTGTCTAAAAATATAATAATTATCTTAGTTTATAAAACCAAGATATATATCACTCCTATGAGTGCTACAATTACTATGAATTGAGCAGATATTAAGAAATCTTTTTTACTCATAGGCATCACCTCCTTAGGAGGCAGCCCCTAACTATTAAGTGTCCTAAATAAATCATAGTACATAATGATAATAAAAACAAGCGAACAAGTGAAATTTGTC
>CANRBE010000081.1 GCA_947628785.1 uncultured Bacilli bacterium | reverse complement strand
ACATAATATATTATACTATATAATCAGACTTAATGCCGTTATTTTATAAAAACGGACTTCCAAATGAAAATTAACTTATTAATGTCAAGTATTTGATAAAATATTGACATTTAAAAAAAATTAAATTACAATTAAGAAAATAGGAGGTAATTAAATGAGACCAAATAATGAAATGATTAATATTTTATTTTATAATGATGTAAAAGGAAAAAGTACCAAGGATGTATATGCTCCTTCATATTTAGCTGATTATGTTCCAATTTATTTAGTAAAAAAGGTAGATATAGGAGAACAACAATTAATAGCTAAAGTACAACAATTATCAAGTCAAGGAATTAGAACTAAGCAAATAATGATGGAAACTAATTTACCTAAAGAAAAAGTTGCAGAGTATTTACAAAGGCCTGTTTATAATGTTACCAATCCTGATAGTTATGAAGTGGCTTTTGCACCTATAACTAATCGTTATACTTTAAGTGAACTAGAAGGACTTGGATACAATTATGATGATTTAGAACCAGAATTACAACAGTATTTTGCTGATATAAAAATTACTTTGGAAAAACAAACAGATGGGTTATATATGGCAAATCAAAATACTTATGGAGCTAAGACTATGTAAAATATCAACAAATGTTGATATTTTTACTTGCCAAAAACTAAAATTTATAATATGATATTCACTTGTAAATAAACCAAATTTTTGTTGCGAAATAAAGGGTTCGTATGGTATAATTGTGTTACTATGTGAGGTGATTTAATGGAACAATATACTGAACAGGAAATGGTAAGAAGAGAAAAAGCTAAATCTTTAAAAGAAATGGGAATAGATCCATTTGGTAGTCGTTTTGATAGAACCCATTTAAGTGGAAAAATTAAAGATGAATATCAAAATAAAACTAATGAAGAATTAGAAGCTAATCCAGTATTTGTTAAAGTGGCTGGTAGGATTATGACTAAAAGGGGAAAAGGTAAAGCTGGTTTTATGCATATTCAAGATAAGCTTGGGCAAATACAAATATACATGAAATTAGATAATGTTGGAGAAGAAAATTATGAATTATTTAAAAAAGCTGATTTAGGTGATATAGTAGGTATTGAAGGAACATTATTTGTAACTCATACTGGTGAGTTATCAATTAAAGCTAGTAAATATACTCATCTAGTTAAAGCTTTAAGACCTTTGCCTGAAAAGTTTCATGGACTTACTGATGTAGAAGAAAGATATCGAAGAAGATATGTGGATTTAATCATGAATGATGAAGCAAAAAAAATAGCTTTTATGCGACCTTTAATAATTCGAACTATTCAAAAATATATGGATAAAAAAGGTTTTACAGAAGTAGAAACTCCAATACTACAACCTGTTTTAACTGGAGCTAGTGCCAGACCATTTGTGACACATCATAATGCTTTAAATATGCCTTTTTACTTAAGAATAGCTTTAGAATTACCTCTTAAAAGATTATTGGTTGGTGGTATGGAAGCAGTATATGAAATAGGTAGAACTTTTAGAAATGAGGGAGTAGATACTAAACATAATCCAGAATTTACCTTAATGGAAGCTTATTTAGCTTATTCTGATTTAGAAGGTATGATGGATTTGACAGAAGAAATGTTTCAAGAAGTAGCTTTAAAGGTAAGAGGAACTTTAGAAATAGAGTGGAATGATAAAATTATAAACTTACAAGGACCTTGGAAGAGAGTTCATATGGTTGATGCTATAAAAGAACAAACAGGAATAGATTTCTTTAAACACATGTCTTTAGAAGAAGCTAAAAAATTAGCTTCTGAACATGATATTGTAGTAGAAGAACATTTTACTGTAGGTCATATAATTAATGCCTTTTTTGAAAAATATGTTGAAGATACTTTAATACAGCCAACATTTTTGTATGGACATCCAATAGAACTTAGTCCTTTGACTAAAAAAAGTAAAACAGATGATAGATTTGTTGATAGGTTTGAATTATTTATTGATGGTAAAGAATTCGCAAATGCATATACCGAATTAAATGACCCAATTGACCAATTAGAAAGATTTGAAAATCAATTAAAAGAAAGAGAATTGGGGAATGAAGAAGCTAATGATTTAGATCAAGACTTTATTGAAGCTTTGGAATATGGAATGCCACCTGCTGGGGGTGTAGGATACGGAATCGATAGATTATGTATGCTTATAACTAGTAGTGCTTCTATTAGAGATGTTTTGTTATTTCCTCATATGAAAAATAAAAGCTAATGAAATTATATGTAGTAAGACATGGTAAAACTAATTGGAATAGCGAGCATAAAGTTCAGGGTAAAACAGATATACCTTTAAATGAAGAGGGGATAAAGTTAGCGCAAGAGTTAAAAGATTTAGTTTGTAAATTAAATTTAGATTTAGTAATTACTTCCCCTTTAAAAAGAGCTTTAGAAACTGCGAAGATATTAGTAGATGATAAAGTAAAAATAGTAATAGATGATAGGATTATCGAAAGAGATTGGGGATTAAATGAGGGAAAGTTACTTCAAGATGTCGATAGAGTAAAGTGTTGGAATGTTTATCTAAATACATGTGAAAATAATATAGAAAAAGTTCAAGACTTTTTAAGCCGGATATCTTTGTTTTTAGAAGATATTATAAATAAATATCCTGATAAAAACATTTTGATAGTAGCACATAGTGCAGTACTTAGGGCTATTCATTACTTAATTGAAAAAATACCCGTTGATGGTGATTTAACTTTAATGAGTATCCCTAATTTACAAATATTAGAATATAAAATATAGAAAGAAGGAATAAAATGAAAGTTTTAGCTGTTAATGCGGGAAGTTCATCACTTAAATTTACGGCGTTTGAAATGCCAGAAGAAGAAGTATTAATTTCTGGATATTTTGAAAGAATTGGAATGGATGGAAGTTTTTATACTTTAAAATGTCAAGGAGAAAAAATAAAAAAAGAAGTAGAGTTAAAAAATCATATTAAAGCTATTGAATATTTAAAGGAAGAATTGTTTAATTTTAATATAATTAAAGATTTGGATGAAATAAAAGCGGTAGGACATCGAGTTGTTCATGGTGGGGAAGATTATACTAAAACAACTGTTATTACTGATGAAGTAATTAAGAAAATAGAAGAATTATCTCCTCTAGCCCCTTTACATAATCCTGCTAATTTAACAGGTATTAAATCATTTATGGAGGCAATACCTAATGCTTTACAAGTTGCTATTTTTGATACAGCTTTTCATCAAACTATGGAAAATGATAGATATTTATATCCTTTCCCTTATGAATGGTATGAAGAGGATAAAGTAAGAAAATATGGTTTCCATGGAACTAGTTATCAATATATAACTGAACATATGCAAGAAAAATTAAATAAAAAGGACTGTAATTTAATTGTTTGTCATATTGGTAGTGGTGGATCTATTTGTGCTATTAAAGATGGTAAAAGTATTGATACAACGATGGGATTTGGACCAAATGCTGGTATTATGATGGGAACTCGTTGTGGAGATGTTGACTATGCTGGAATCTTTTATATGATGAGAAATAAAGGATATAGTTTAGATGAAATGGATAACATTTTAAATAAAAAAAGTGGTTTATTTGGAATAAGTAAAGGATTTAGTGACTCGAGAGATATTGAAGAAGAAATAGCTAAAGGAAATAAATTAGCTAGTTTAGCTAATACTATGTATCAAAATAAAATAGTAAAATATATAGCAGAGTATTATGTTGAATTAAAAGGGGATGTCGATGCGATTGTTTTAACAGCTGGCGTTGGAGAAAATGGTCGTGAATTTAGAGAAAATGTTTTAAATGATTTAGCTTGTTTAGGTATTAAAATAGATAAAGATAAAAATGATAAAATTGCCGGATATTTAGATATAAATGAAGGAATTATTAGTAGTGATGAAAGTAGTGTTAAAGTATATGTAGTTCCTACTAATGAAGAGTTGATGATGGCTAAAGAAGCATTTCGTTTGACAAAATAAAATAGGAAGTGTGATAAAATGGTAAATAAGCTTTATAAGCAAATTTATAAAACCATAAAAAAATATGATAAAATTGTACTGGCTAGGCATGTTGGAGCTGATCCAGATGCTTTAGGTAGTACTTTAGGATTAAAGGATATAATTAAAAAAACTTTTCCTAATAAAAAAGTTATTGTGGTAGGAGCACCAGCTAGTCGCTTTAATTATCTGGGCGATATTGAAAAAATGACTGATGATATGTATGATGGCTTGTTAATAGTTTTAGACACTCCAGATAAGGGTAGAGTAGATGGTGTTGATGTTGATAAATTTAGGAAAAAAATTAAAATTGATCACCATCCTTTTGTTGAAGAATTTTGTGATATTGAATATATTGATGATAGTGCTAGTAGTGCTTCACAATTAGTGATTGATTTGACTTATTCAACTAAACTTAAAATGACTGATGAAGCAGCTATTAAATTATATACTGGTTTGGTTGCTGATACGGATAGGTTTTTGTTTTCTTATACAACTTCTAAAACTTTTCAATTAGTATCTAAATTAATGATGGAACATGATATTGATTTTGGTAATTTATATACTAATTTATATACAAGACCTTTGAAGGAAGTAAAATTTGAAGGGTATATAGCTAATAATTTGAAAGTAACGGAAAATGGTTTTGCCTATGCTGTATTAGATGAGGATATTTTAAATGAATATGATGTTGATGCAGCAACTGCTGGCAATATGGTTAATAATTTTAATTATATTGATGGTATTTATGCTTGGGCAGTCTTTTCGTATGATAAGAATAATCAAAATATTAGAGGTTCAATTAGGTCAAGAGGTCCTGTAATTAATGAAGCGGCTGCTATGTTTGGTGGTGGTGGGCACAAATGTGCTTCAGGAGTTAGATTAAATAGTTTTGATGATGTGGATAAATTAGTTGAGAAGTTGGATGATGTATGTTTGAAATATCAAGAGGAAAGTAAGTAAATTGTTTTTATAAAGTTATTAGATAAATTCTAATAATTTTTTATTATAATTTGAAAAAAAATTATTGATTTTTTAATTTTTGCATATAATAATATTAGGTTGATAAGAAATTTTGTTAAAAAGCTTGACATTTAATAAAAAAACCTGTATATTAATAAGTGTCTGATGCAGATGTAGTTTAATGGTAGAACCTCAGCCTTCCAAGCTGACTACGGGAGTTCGATTCTCCTCATCTGCTCCAGTGACGTTTCTGTTCGAACTTTTATAGTTTGAACTTAAATATATAATCAATCCGTTCGGGTTGATTTTTT
>CANRBE010000080.1 GCA_947628785.1 uncultured Bacilli bacterium | reverse complement strand
ACTCAATATAGCATACATATGTTTTTGTTGTCAATATCTTTTTTAAATAAATTAAAAATTTACTATATTAGATATTTATTATCTTTGCGAAGCACTTTCCTAGAATATAAAAAAATAAATTCCACTTAGTGGAATTAAAGTAACTCATCTTTTTTTATTATATATATTTCTCCCTTACGATAAAAAGCATAAAAAACTTGATTTAATTCTATTTTTTCTTTATCTAAGCAATCATCTAACCACTGTTTTTCTTTTTTTAATTCTTTTAAAGTTTCATAACTGATAACTCCATCTAAAATAAGTGGCATCGGATAGTCTTTAGTTTTTTGAAAAACTGATAAAGTTCCACTATTTTCAAGTACTGCATAATCAACTTCTTCTAAACTTTTTACTCCTTTTTCTCTTAACTGACTAGTTAAATCATCTAAGGTGTATCTAATTTTTTTCATCGTACTATAATTTACTTTTCCTTTGTTTATAATCATACTAGGTTTACCATCGATAAAATTCCTAATACTTTCACTTTTCATCGATATATAACTTAAAACTATTTGAGTTACAACTAAAACAATAATAGGAACAATTGATATAAACATAGAATTATCAACTTTTTCAATACATATAGCCGCAAGTTCAGCTATTAAAACCGTTACAATCAAGTCAATAATAGATAACTCTCCTACTTCCTTCTTACCCATTAACCGATAAGCAAAAATAATAAAAAAATATAAAAAAGCGGTTTTGAATATTAATTTAAAATACATTTTATCACCTACTTTATAATGGCAAATGTATATTTTTTTATACACCTGAATAAATTATTTTAGGAGGTATTTTATGAAATACATGAAAAGTTTTGGTATTTCTTTTGTAATTTCTTTAAGTTTATTACTTTTGTTTACTTTTTTTATTACCTTATTTAGTTATTTCAATTTAATTCAAGGTACCTTTATGAATACAAGTATGATTATTTTATATATTTTATCTTTATTTATTGGGGGATTTTATTTAGGAAAAAACAGTTTTAAAAAAGGATGGTTGGAAGGTTTTAAATTAGGAATAGTTATTTTACTTTTATTTTTCTTAATTAATTTGATTTTTTTTAATAATGACCTTTCTATAAAAACTTTAATATATGATATAATTTTACTTATTGCTTGTATTTTTGGTAGTATGTTAGGTATTAACTTTAAAAAAGAAATACCAAAAAACTGAATTTTAAGTTCGGTTTTTTTATTAGTTTTATCTTTATTTACAACTTGTAAAACAAATGTTATAATGAAATTGAGGTAGAGAGTATGAAAATAGTTGGTATTATATGTGAATACAATCCATTTCATAATGGACATTTAGAACATATAAAAAAAATAAAAGAATTATATAAAGACAGTTTAATTATTTGTGTAATGAGTGGACATTTTACCCAACGAGGTAATGTAAGTGTTTTAAACAAATGGGAAAAAACTAAATTAGCTTTAACTTATGGAGTTGATATCGTTTTAGAACTTCCTTTTGTCTTTGCTTGTCAAAGTGCAGATATTTTTGCGAAAGCCAGTATTGAACTTTTAGACAAACTAAACTGTGATACTTTAGTATTTGGTAGCGAATGTAATGATATTAACTTACTAACATATATGGCTGAAACTCAAGTATATAATAAAAAGTATCAAAAAGCAGTTAAAAAATATATGGATACAGGTACTAATTATCCAACAGCTTGTTCCAAGGCTTTATTTGAACTAACAGGTAAAAAAATAACTACCCCAAATGATACTTTAGGAATTACATATATTAGGGAAATATTAAAAAGTGGAGCAAACATTACACCAGTTTGTATTAAAAGAAATACTGTTTATCATAGTAAAACATTAACTCCACCTATAACCAGTGCCACTAGTATTAGATATTCTCTTTCAAAAAATGAAGATATTACTCCTTATGTACCAAGTAAAGTAAAAATTAAAAATCCTAGATTAGACCAAGATTACTTTTCTTTTTTGAAATATAAAATAGCTGTCAGTAAAAATTTAGCTATTTACCAAACAGTCGATGAAGGAATTGAAAATAGAATTTTAAAATATATAAATAGTTGTAAAAGTATTGATGAATTAATATTGAAAGTAAAAAGTAAAAGATATACATACAATAAACTAATGAGAATGTTTACACATATCTTATGTGATTTTACTAAAGAAGAAGCTAAACAATATAAAAACAACACTTATATTAGAGTATTAGGTTTTACAGCTAAAGGACAAGAGTATTTAAATAAAATAAAAAAATATTTAGATTTACCATTAATTACTACTTTTTCTACTTTTTCAAGTCCAATGCTTGAAATAGAAAAAAGAGTAACAAGCGTATATGCCTCTCCTTTTGATGAAAAAGATAAAGTCAAATTGATTGAAGCTGAATATAAAGAAGGTCCAGTTATATACTAAAAAATGTTGAATTAATCAACATTTTTTATATTACCAATTGATATGGTGTATCAATACTACCATCACCAATACCTATTTTGACATTGTTTTTAAGTCTTATAACTGGTCTTAATCCACTAGTTACATTATCGGCACTACTAACAGAGCTATCTTCTGGTTTCCAAATATATAAACTTTCTTTGTTTTTACTTATATCAGAGGTTATAAAGTAACTACTATTTGTCTGAATTAATTCATTAGTATTACCACAATTTAAACTATTTACTCCATAACAAGTACTATTTTTACTATCTTCATTTAACAAATAAAAATCATTATTACTGTTTTGGTTTTTCAAAATAGTATTGTAATCATTTTCATTCATATAATGAACACTAGCTGCATAAGTATTATTTCCATACTTTTCCCAAGCATTGTTATCACTATTTGTTTTAACAGTTGAATTAGCTCTTAATATATTAGAATCATCAGCTTTAGAATCCATCGTATAACACTCTGGTGTTCCAGCATGAATTAAAGTCATAGTTCCATCTAAATCAACATTCATAATTCTAAAACCATTATAACTATTTTGATAGTTACTGTTACATGTTATACTTTCAGTTTTATCAGAACCTAAAGTTGTTTTTTTAGTAGTATCGTAAATATTAAAACCAGTTTCATTAATAGTACTTATACTATCTTTTGGCATATTCCAAGTGGCATTACTAGGTTTATAAGTTACATATTTACCAATATAACTAGAATTAGCTTTTATTCCTAAAACATTTCCACTATCTTGGACATCTCCTATTACTTCTTTTTTGATTTGTTCTAAAACTTTTCTTCTGGATGCAAACATAGCTAACATACTAGCATAAAGTGATAAAAATAATATTAAGACGATATATAAAATTCCTGTTACGGCAAATCCTCTATCATTCATTATCTTCACCTCTATACCAAGCTTCAACAATATCACAACTACTACTTGATGGGGTTGGAGATGGCATATCTAGTTTTATTAAGATAGGAACTTGGAATATATGTCCAAATGTTACACAAGTACCAGGTTGTAATAGTTTTAGTTTTTCTATTACTTCAGGTGTTACACTAGAAACCATTTTCATTATATAGTCAACATCTTTAGGATGGGACATTTTAAATGATAGAAAGTTACCACATTGTGATACCGCTGTATCAGACATTTCACTAGGTCGTTGAGTAATTAACCCCAGCATAACCCCATATTTTCGACCTTCTTTAGTTATTCTTTCAAAAATATTATAACCTAATATTGAAACATCTTTATCATTTTGAACATATCTATGGGCTTCTTCTAGTATGATATGGAATGGTTCACTAGCTCTATTTTCTTTACTTTTAGCATAGTCAAATAATAATCTAGAATATATTTTAGTAATAGTTTTAGCTAATCTATCATCGATATAGTTAATATTAAAATTAATTATTTGAGCATTTCTTCCATCTTCTAAAGTAGATAGTTCTTTAATATAGTCTTCAGCAGTAATATATTTAGGATAAGTAAAATATTTTACAGCATCACTATTTACTAAAGCATGTAGTCTAACTTTTAAAACATTAGCTTCATCATATACTTTATCACTACTTAATACTCCTTCACTAATTAAAGCAAAATCAAAGGCATTTTTTAAGTCATATAGGGTATATGGAAAGGTTCCATCTGGTAGTTTTAGTTCATAGTTATCAGATAAGAAGTTTTGGAAAAAGTTTGTAATTAGTTCCATTTCTCTTAGTTTTCCTGTACTATCAATATTAAAGCAGTTTTTTATAGGTCTTGTATATCCTGGTTGAATAACTAAGGTATTTAGGTTTAACTGACTAGTATTATATGTTGAAAGAACTGAAAAGATTTGGTCTCTTATTTGGGCTGGTGATTTACCACTATTTAAAATATCTAGTAAAGCTCTCGCAATTATATCATTTTTTAGTTCTAATACTTCACTTTCTTCTCTAGTAAAGATATTAACTAGTTTCATCGCTTTTTCTACTATTGGCAGTTGAGAAGCACTTTTTACTTCTAAAAGTAAAGCTACATCATCAACTGTCAACAACCAAGTTGGTATTTTGATAATGTTATCTCTTCTTAAATCAGTGGTATATGATTTAAAACCAATTTTTTTAAGTTTTTTAAAAGCGTAATGATATTCTCCAAAAGCATCAAATAAAAATAGTTTTGCATGTTTAGGAGGGTTTTCTTGTTCAAAAAGGTTTTGGATAATTCTAGCTATTCCACAAGATTTACCACTACCAGTTTGACCGAATATCGCAAAGTGTTCTTGAAAAAATTTGTTGATGTTGATATAAACAGGAAATTTTTCATATACAGCACTTTTACCTAAATATAGATTTTCTTCTTCATTCATAGATGGCATACTAATTATTAATGCTACATCTTCTTCTTTTGCCAAACATACATTGGAACTGAAAGCTGGTTTATTAGCCATACCAGCTATAAATTTATTATTATGGATATTTCCTAATAATTGTATTTTACATATTCCTTCTACTATAGATAGTATTTCTCCTATTATTTTAGTATCTCCATCTAATATTTCTACATATCTATTTAACAAGTTTGATGTTTTGTTTATATCTATTTGTAGTTTAACAATAACAATATTATTATCTATTCCAATTATATTTCCTATCATATTATCACCTTCTACTATTTATATTATTATACCTTGTTTTTTTAAAAATTACTAGTGTTTTGAATAAGAAAAGAAATACCAATTGATATTTCTTTAATAATATTCTTTTTTATTTTGTTTTTTTATCTATATTATGATGTGATTAGGCTCGGGAATTTGACAGTTTAATAATAACGAAAGTGAGAAAGCCATTGAAAAATGGTTATTTTTTTGTCAAATTCGTTCA
>CANRBE010000079.1 GCA_947628785.1 uncultured Bacilli bacterium | reverse complement strand
TTATCTGATATGTCTCTTTATTATAAATAAAAATAGTATCAGTGAATTATCTCACCAACACTATTTATTATAGAACCATTAGTTTTATAAACTTTTTTTGTTTTGAAGTTGTACTTTAAATTGTAAAATAGTATAATATCTTAAAAGGAGGGTAGTGTATGTTCTTTATTTGGCTTTTAGTTGTTATATTACTTACTTTAGTAGAGGTTATGACTGTTAATCTTACTACAGTATGGTTTGTTATTAGTGGAATTGTTACAATATTTATATCAATGATAACGGATAATTTTATTATTCAACTGGGAATTTTTACTGTTTTAGGAATAATTTTATTAATAACAACTAAACCATTTTTACAAAAAAGGTTAGTTACTTTTAAGGAAGCTACTAATTTAGATAGAGTAGTTGGAATGACTGGAGTTGTAACTTTACCAATTAGTAAAAATGATTCTGGTGAAGTTAAAGTAGATGGAAAACTATGGACAGCCATATCTAAAGATAAGCTGAAAAAAGGTGACTTTATTAAAGTTATTAATATTGATGGGGTTAAATTAAATGTTAGAAAAGAGGAAAAAGAATGAGTGGATTTATTGTTTTATTAGTTTTGATTGCTATTATTGTTATTCC
Source organism: uncultured Bacilli bacterium (assembly GCA_947628785.1). Taxonomy (GTDB): domain Bacteria; phylum Bacillota_I; class Bacilli_A; order RF39; family UBA660; genus HGM10857. Next base: position 4,882 of record CANRBE010000079.1, on the reverse strand, counting down.
AAATATCAAAATCGTCCCTCAAGCTAAAGCTTATGTCATTGAAAGATTAGGTTCTTATATGACAACTTGGGGTAATGGTTTACATATTAAAATACCTTTTATTGACAGAGTAGCATCAATAGTTAGTTTAAAGGAAATTGTCAAAGATTTTGCACCACAACCAGTAATTACTAAAGATAATGTTACTATGCAAATAGATACTGTTGTCTATTTTCAAATAACTGACTCTAAGCTATATACTTATGGTGTAGAAAATCCCATAAGTGCTATTGAAAATTTAACAGCGACAACTTTGAGAAATATTATTGGGGAATTAGAACTAGATCAAACTTTGACATCAAGAGATATTATTAATTCTAAAATGCGAGCTATTTTAGATGAAGCTACTGACCCATGGGGAATTAAAGTAAATAGAGTAGAAGTTAAAAATATTATCCCACCAAGGGATATTCAAGAAGCTATGGAAAAACAAATGCGAGCTGAAAGAGAAAGAAGAGAAAAGATTTTACAAGCAGAAGGTGAAAAGAAATCTAGTATTTTGATTGCTGAAGGTGAAAAAGAAAGTGCTATTTTAAGAGCTGAGGCTAAAAAAGAAGCCCAAATTAGAATAGCAGAAGGAGAAGCTTTAGCTTTACTTAAAATGAAACAAGCTGAAGCTGATGGAATTAAGTTATTAAAAGAATCTAAAATAGATGAGTCTATTTTGACTTTAAAAAGTTTTGATGCTTTATCTAATTTAGCAAATGGGCAATCTACTAAGATAATTGTACCTTCTAATTTACAAGATATAGCTACATTAGGAACTACTATTAAAGAAATGTTAAATGACAAAAAAACTTCTAAATAGAAGTTAGGTTAAGAAGTTCATGACTAAGTCAGTTATGACTTCTTTTTCTTTGGGATTTGATTCAGCTATTAGTAAGGTTAAAGCTGTTAGGGTATTGTTATCTATTATTTGTTTGTCATCTTTGTATAATAAGTTATAATAGTTTAAAAAGTAAATAAATAAGGTTGCAGCTATTCTTTTATTACCATCAATAAATACATGATTTTTAATTATCATATATAAAAAATTAGCGGCTTTTTCTTCGATGCTTTTATAAACATCTATATTATCATAGGTTTGATATATATTACCAATTATAGCTTCTAAGCCTTTATTTCTTTCTAAGGCAAATATTTTACTATTTTCATGGTATTTTAGTTTAGATATTATTTCGATACATTCTAAGTAGGTTATTTTATTTTTACTATTATTTCCTTTAGGTTTTTCAACAGTTCTATGGTCATAGTCATCTAATAAATCTAATGCTTTAGTGTAACTACCAATAACTTTTAAAATTTCTTTGGCATCATTGTTTTCCAGTCTATCATCAATTCTATTTGCTATATCGATTAATTTGACAGTTTTTTCTAAATAGTTAAGTCTTTTTTGATTAACTGAATACCCTTTGATTAAATAGTCTTTTAGTATTTTATTAGCCCATTTTCTAAATTCGATACCGTTTTTTGATTTGACACGATAGCCAACACTAATAATCATATCAAGATTATAGTAATCAACTTGATATGTTTTTCCATCACTAGCAGTTGTCGCAAATTTTGCGACAACTGAGTTATCTAGTTCTTCAGCTAAGGCATTATTAATATGTTTTCCAATAGTTTTGATATCTCTATCAAATAATTTAGATAATTGTTCACGATTAAGCCATACTGTTTCATCTTTAACGTTAACTTCCAATTTAATCTTTTGATTTTCGAATAATACAATTTCATTTTCCATTTTAAAACCTCCCTTTTGTAGGAGGATATAACATCATTAAATTTTAATTACATCGACCTACATATTGATTATTCAAAATAACAATATCATAGGTTGATGTCGAAAAATGGGTAAATATGTCGATAAGTTATGATTTTTTATAAAAATATAATTTATTTATTTTCACTTATTTTTTTTAGGTTGGTCATAATTTCTTCTGCATTCATATTTAAAGCAATAACTATTTTAGCATATGTATCTACAAGTGGAATGGATATATCTTTTTCAATTCTATATATTGTTCTAGCATCTACTCCAACTATTTTAGCTAGAGCTTCACGAGAAAGCTTTTTTCTTTGTCGATATTCCATAAGCATAGTTATCACCTATATATATTATCTCATGAATATAAAAACAAATATATTGACATGAATGTCCTGATTAAGGTATAATTAATTATGACAATAATGTCCGTTTCTTTTTTTGAGACATACTAATATTGGGTTATTTTTTTATATGGAAAGGAAGGTATAATTTTTTATGACAAATTATAGGCTTAGGACTTTGAGGTTACAGGATTCTAAAAGACAACAGGATGTAGCAGATTATTTAAATATAAGTAGACAGTATTATAGTGAATATGAAAGAGGTAAAAGGATGATGCCAGCAGAAGCAATAGTTAAAATAGCTAAATATTATGAAACAACAACAGATTATGTACTAGGATTAAGTAATGTAAGGAGTAAGGTATATTATGATTAAAAAGGGATTTACATTAGTAGAATTGTTAGCTGTTTTTGTCCTTTTAGCGATAATATTTATGATAGCAGTACCAAATGTATTTAAGTTAATAAGTAAAGGAAAAAGTAATGCATTTTTGGTATCAGTAAGACAAGTATATAAAGCAGGGAATATATATAGATTAAATGAATTAAGGGAAAGAGAAGAAGAATGTGTGTATTTTGATTTTGGAGAAGATTATCAAATAGATACCTTGGTTAAAAATAAAATGTATATACCTATAGAAGAATTAGAATTACAAGGAGATTTACCTAAAGAAGGTATTATGGAAGTATGTCAAGATTTTGTAAGTATAACAGTAAGTGATGGAGATAATACAGTAGATATAGGACCAGATGGAGATGAACATGTCTTTGAAGGAAACTTAGAAGAAAGTAATGTATCAAGACCAGTAATAGATAATATAAGTACATCTAAAACAACCAAATCAATTACAACAACCGTAACAGCTCATGATGAAAAAAATGATATAGTAAAATATTATTATTATTTAAATGGAGAACTAAAACAAAATATAAATAATAATGTGTATGAGTTTATTAATTTAAAAGATAATACAAGTTATAAAATAAAGATAGTAGTAGAAAATAGTAAAGGGTTAAAAACAAGTAGAACATTAAATATAAAAACAGATGAGTTACCAGCACCAGAAATAACAGTAGATAAAACAGGATGGCGTACAAGTAAGAAAGTAACAATAAAATATCCAAGTGTAAATAATTTAAGTTATCAATATAAAATAAATAGTGGGGAAATAACTGATGATGTTGAAAAAGAAACATGGATAACAGCATCTTTATCAAGTTATAAAAGATATATAACTATAACATATACAAGTGAAGGAAGTGTAAGTGCTAAAGTAAGTGATGGATTTAATGAAAATATAGTAACATATAATGTAATAGAAATTGATACCGTAAAGCCAGAGGTAACAATAGAGCCAACAATAATTGAAGGAGAAAATGGATGGGTAACATTAGCAAGTATAAAAGGAACAATAACTAAAAAAGGAAAAAGTTCTGCAAATTTATTAAGATGTTCAACTACTTCTTCTAATTGTAATCCACTTAGTATAGTAGAAGATGGAAGTAGCTTAGTTTTAAAAAGTTCCAAATTTTCGCAAATAGTATGTTATCAAGCAAAAAGTGGAACTGGGTTATATTCTGATACAGTATGTAGTGATAGCTATAATGTAGATACAGGTCCTAATATAACAGCTTTATCAAGTCCAAAAAAATGTCAAATAGATTCAAATATGGAAAAATATTTTAAATTTGAATGGGGACCAAGTGGAACAGGTACTATTAGTTGTACACCACCAGATTCGATTGAAGTGAGACAAGAAAAGGGAAAAATTACTTGTGAAGCAACAGGAGTAAATGGAAAAAAAGTTAGTGGAATATTAGAAATTAATAATTTTTCAAAAATAGGATGTTATGTCAATTATTCTCCAGATAATGAAATGTGGGATGCAACAAAAGATGGTGTGGAAGAAACAATAGTAGAGGGTAAATATTCTTTTAATATATATGATAAATCAACTAATAAATCTGTAAATGGCTTAAGTAAAAATGAAAGTATTACATGTTATAATACATCTAAACCCAAATATAGTGGTTGGAGAATAATGGATATTAATAAAGAAACTGGTCAAATTACATTAATTCACGGAGGAATTCCAGAATGTTTTTTCAATTATGATTCTGGAATTAATACTAAAGGTCAAGATATATTAAAAGTACGAGCAACATCAGCTAGTGATGAAGGAGAAGCAAAAGCTTGGACAAAATATGGGAATAATATATATGCAGAAGGCGCTCATTATATGGATGCTGACGATGTAAATATAATAAATAAAGAAGAAAATGGAAATGATGATTATAAAATTGTGCCATTTCCAGAACAAGATAGTGGTAAATGTAAACATAGTGCTTATTATGGAGGTCATTCTGACTTTGAATGTGGAGGGCATAGTCAATTAATAAGTATAGGTGCTTATTATTTTCTAGCTTCTGCTTCTCATTGGGACGAGTTAATTACAAGAGAACCTTTTGGTGATAGTGAAATATGGAGTAACCTTAAAACTAATTTAAGTAATGGTGTACGTCCAGTCATAGTCCTAAAACCAAATGTACAATTATCACAACAAGAATCAGGTTTAAAAGGTGATGAATATAGCCTAATTGCATCATAAAATATTTATAATAAGTAAAAGGATTGTCATTTAAAAACAATCCTTTTTAGGGAGTGTAATAAAATCTGTGTAAATGGCATCTATCCATGATTAGAAGTAAGTATAATACTTGCTTCTTTTTGTTA
>CANRBE010000078.1 GCA_947628785.1 uncultured Bacilli bacterium | reverse complement strand
AAATTATGATGGAAGATTATTATACACTTAGATGGAATACAGAAGACTGGTATAGGTTTGAAGGAGAAAATATTGGACTTAGGAAAGGTGAAATTAAAGGAGAAGCTAAAAAAGAAAAAAGCATAATTCTTAAAATGTTTGAAAAAGATTTTGATTTATCAACAATATCAGAGATAACTGGAGTTTCAATTAAAAAATTAGAAAAAATTAAAAAAGATAATTTTAATAAATAACAAAAATACTATATTTGATTTTTCAAATATAGTATTTTTAGATGGAAGTTTATATATTTATAAAATACACTAAAATCTTTATAGTTTTATATTTTTATCAAATTCAAAATCATTATTTAAAACATCTAATTCTTGTTTAGTGTCTTTACTTCTAAAAACAATATCATAGTTGCATAATTTTAATAATTTAGCAATGTCATCAAAATTAGGCTCCCGATATCCTCGTTCCCAACCACTTAGTGTCGTTTGGTCGACATGAATTTTACTAGCTAATTCTCTTTGACTTAAATTTTTTTCTTTTCTTATATGTTTTAATACTTGTCCAATCATAAATCTTTTCTCCTTAAATCATTAGCGCAAAATCTATTGTTTTTACTTTCAAAATATATTTTGTAGCCACATTCGTTAGCTATTTTTTCAATCAAATCAAAAGGAGCTTGTCTATTTTCCGTTTCATATTGAGAAATAGTACTATTACCAACTCCAATTCTTTTCGCAAGTTCAATTTGCTTAAAACCGCATTCATTGCGCATATATTTTAATACTTTACCAATCATACAACATACCTCATTTTATTTAATATATATATATTTTCACATATAGAAAAATTGATTTCTTTATATTTCACAAAATGTAAATTTGTTATAGTATATGCAGTTAAATCTAAAAATATTCCTATTTTTTTAAATTTGCTTGACATAGTGCAAAATGCACTATATAATATTCATATAAGGTAGTGCGTGATGCACTACTGGATTAAGAAGGAAGTAGGAGGAATTTAGTTTTATGAGTAAGTATCGTTTGAAAGTTTTAAGATTACAAGATTCAAAAAAGCAACAGGAATTAGCTGATTACTTAAATATAAGTAGACAATATTATAGTGAGTATGAATTAGGTAGGAGAAAAATGCCAGCTGAGGCAATTATCAAAATTGCTAAATATTATCATACGACCACCGATTATGTGCTTGGTTTGGATGATAATAGGAGAACAGTAATTTATGATTAAAAAAGGATTTACATTAGTAGAATTACTCGCCGTAATAGTTGTTTTAGCTATAATATTTACAATTGCCGTACCAAATGTTTTTAAAATCATTTACAATGGCAAAAGTAATGCTTTTTTAGTGGGGGTAAGACAAGTATTAAAATCAGGTAAAGAATATCAAATAACTGAACTTAGAGAAAGAGAAGAAGATTGTGTTTACTTTGATTTTAAAGAAAATTATGAAATAGAAGTTTTAAAAAATGGGAAGAGGTATATCCCATTATCTTTACTTGCTTTAAGTGGAGATATCCCAACTGAAGGAGAAATGGAAGTATGTAGAGATTCTGTAAGTATCCTAGTTGGAAATGGTGATTTCACTGTCGATATAGATTCTAATGGTAAAGAAAATATGTATGATGGTGATATTGAAAGCAATAACATTTCAAGGCCAGTGATAGATTCTTTAAATACAACATCTAAAGATAGTTCTATAACTCTGACTGTTGAAGCCCATGATGATAAAAATGATATTGTAAAATATTATTATTATTTAAATGGACAATTAATAACTAGTGGAGATTTTGAAAGTTATATTTTTGATGATTTGAAATCTAATACATCATATAATATAAAAGTAGTAGTAGAAAATTCAATTGGACTTCAAACTGTCATGGAAAAACAAGTCAAAACTAGTGATTTACCAGAACCAAAGATATCTGCTAGTCCTGATTCTTGGGCAACAGAAAAAGAAGTTACGATAACATATCCAGATGGAAATTATACATATGAATATAGAATTAATAGTGGAGAAACAAAGGAAAATAAAGAAAAAGGTAGATGGTTAACTGCTAGTAAAAGTGAAAGTTTAACTTTTACTGAAGTTGGTAATATTTCTGCTAGAGTTACAGATAAATATGGAGCTAAAAAGGAAGTATCTTTTGCTGTAAATAATATTGATAGTACCAAACCAACTGTTTCATTACTATCTAGAAAAACAACTAACAGTGTTATTTTAACAGCCGTATGTAATGATGATGAAACAGAAATAACTAAAATAGAATTTAGTAAAGATGGAAGAAGTTTTGATGATAATAAAACTGACCCAGTTAAAACATATGATGGCTTAAAAGCTGGAGATTATACATTCTATGCTAGATGTACTAATGAAGTTGGTCTAGTAGAACAAAATAGTACCAGTGTTACAATTGATGAATTAGAAAAACCAAGTTTTGATATTGATACTGATAAATGGGTAAGTAATGAAGTTGGTAAAAATTTAACTATTTATTATCCAAGCAATGGAACTCATACCTTTAAAGCTACTGGTGAATTTACGGTTACTAGTGATAATGTAACAGAGGGAAGTGTTTATACTGTAAATGGTACTAAGGCTACATTACATTTTACATCACAAGGTAGTGTTACAGCTTATGTATCAGATGATGTTAATCAAGTTGAAGAGTCTTATCTAGTTAGTAAAATAGATAGTACAGCCCCTCAAATTGATATTAACTTCAAAGATGTATCTAGTAAGAGTGTCACTGTTGAAGCAATATGTAGTGATGATGAGAATGATATAACTAAAATAGAGTTTTCTAGAGATGGTGATGTTTGGACAGAAAGTGAAACAAATAACACCAAAACATATGATGATTTAAAAACTGATACATATACATTCTATGCTAGATGTACAAATAGTGCAGATATGAAAAGTAGAACTAGTAAAGCAATTGGTTTAACACCACTTAAAAAACCAGATTTTTCAATTAGTGAATCTGATTGGGTTAGTACTTCAGTAGGTAAGGATTTAACAATAACTTATCCAACGGGAGGAACTCATACTTTTACAGCTACTGGTAAATTTAGTATAACTGAAGGTAGAGCTACTTATAATGATGAATTGGAACTTTATACAACTACCAATGATGTTATTAAATTACATTTTAAAACAGAAGGTGATGTTACAGCTTATGCATCAGATGGTCCAAACTCGGTAGATAATTCTTATAGTGTTAAAAATATAGACACAACTAACCCAACTATGAATTTATCATATACTAACACGACAAGTGAAGTTATGTTAAATGCTTTATGTAATGATGAAGAAACTAATATTAAGCAAATAGAATTTACTGATGACAATAATTTTGTCGATGATATTTGGTCTGACAACAAAACTAATCCAGATAAAACTTATAGTGGTTTAACTAATGGTAAATATATTTATTATGCTAGATGTACTAATAAAGTTGATATGCAGGTAGTTGATAGTGTTTCTGTTGAAATACCAGTTTTAATGAAACCAACTTTTACAATTGATAATGATGGTTGGGTGGATAATGAAAATGGTAAAGCTTTAACAATAACTTATCCATCTAGTGGAACAAGAACATTTACAGCTACTGGAAATTTTAAGGTTGTTAATGGGGATGCTACTTTAAGAAGTGGAACGTATACAGTTTATTCTGAAACAGTAACGTTAAAGTTTACAAGTCCTGGTAATGTAACGGCAACTGTTGATGATGGAACTAATACGGCATCTGATTCTTACAGCGTTACTAAAATTGATACAAGTAAACCAAGTGTTTCTTTATCAGGAGAACCTACTACTAATAGTGTTGATTTAACGGCAAATTGTTCTGATTTAGAAACTGGTATTGATAAAATAGAATTTAGTGATGATAATGAAGACTGGACTGATAATTTATTAGATACACATAAGTCATATAAAAATTTAGCTTATGGTTCTTATACATATTATGTAAGATGTACTAATGGTGTTGGAATGAGTGATACAGCATCTAGAACAGTAACTTTATTATCACTATCAAAACCAAGTTTCCAAATTAGTGGTACTGGTTGGCAAACAAGCAAGACAGTTACTATAACTTATCCTGATGTTGGAACTCATACATTTACTGCTACAGGAGAAATTGAAACTGAGGATAACGTATCTGAATTATCTGGTATATATACTGTTGATGGTAAAACAACGAATGTAACGTTTAAGTCTATTGGTTCTATTACGGCATATGCTACTGATGGAATTAACAGTACAAATGCTTCAACTTCTATTACTGAAGTCGATAGTGTAAAACCAGAAGTAAGTGCAACAGCTACTGTTACGCCAACTACTGAAACTGAAGATAACAAATGGAAAAGTAGTGTAGTTGTCAGGGGTTCAATAACTGTTTCAGGAGCTAGTACAACAACTCTTTATCGCTGTTTATCAGAAGAGGGTGAATGTGACCCTATAAGTAATGGAAATACTGTAACTGATGGTGCAAGTTATACTTTATCAAGTAATGAAAATGAACAAACAGTTTGTTATCAAGCTATAAATAAAGCAAATACTAAATCAGATATTGTTTGTAAAGGCCCTTATTTAGTTGATACAGCAACACCTAGTATTTCTCCAAAAGTTGGAGATGCATCTATGGTTCAAGGTGAAGTTGTTGATTTAAGTAAGTTCTTTGATATTACTTGGGGAGTTAGTGGTGAAGGTACTGTTGAATGTACACCTACTGACACAACTACTTTAAAAAGAGGAACACAAACAGTATATTGTACAGCTCATGGTAAAAATGGAAAGAATAGTTCTAGAGCTTCTAAATCTATTACTGTATTAAGAGCTGGTCCAATCGGAAAATATGTAAAATATACACCAGATAATGAATTCTGGGATGCAGAAAGAGATGGAGTATCAGAAACAAATGTAAAAACTCAAGGGACATTCAATATATATTATGCAAAACCAGAAAATAGCGAAAGTGTAAATGGAAGACCAAAATCTAATAGTATAACATGCTATGATAGCTATAATAGTAAAATAGGAGATGCAGATAATAAATATAATGGATGGCGAATAATGAATGTAGATAAAGATACAGGACAAATTACGTTAATTCATGGAGGAACGCCTGAATGCTATTATCATGCATCAGGACAAAGTGTAGCCAGTAAAGAAATACTAAAAGTAAGAGCTACGTCAACCGAAGATGAAGGAACAGGAAAAGCTTGGACTAAGTATGGAAATAGTGAATTAGCAGAAAGTGTTCATTATATGGATAGTGACGATGTAAATATAATAAACTATGATGAAAACGGAAATGAAAATTATAGTTTATGGGACTATCTAGATAAAAATGAACGTGGAAACTGTTATGGAGCCTCAAATTCATACTGTGGAAGAAATACAGAATTAATAGATACTGGTTCATGGTATTGGCTGGCCTCTGCCTATTCGGCAAGCTACTTGTATCATTGGGTTCCAGGCAGCAGGCGCTGGATCTACTACAGCAATTATTCGTATGGAGTGCGCCCAGTCGTAGTTCTGAAATCCAATGT
>CANRBE010000077.1 GCA_947628785.1 uncultured Bacilli bacterium | reverse complement strand
CAAAATAAAATCTCTTATAGTCTTATAAATTAAGGCTTTAAGAGATTTTTAGCTTTCAAAACTGTCAAAGTCAGGATATTATATCATATTTTAGCTAAATTTCAACTTTTTTTAAATTTAATATTGAAATATCATTTATTTTTATTAAATTACAATAAAAAAATCAAGAAATAGTGAATTAAGTTTCATCTAAATTCTTGATTTTAAATTTGAAAAGCTTATTTAGTATCTTCAAAATTGAAGATACTATTTATATATAAATAGTATTTACTTCTTATCCATTTTGATATTTTTCTATCATATATAAACTTAAAAATAACTTGTCTTATAAATTCTATAATAGCACATGACATATAAATATAAAAGGTAATAAATAAAATAAAGAATATAAATTTATATGAAATTACCAGTTTACCCTGAATACTTAAAAATTTATAAATGAAATTTCTAACATAAGTGTTATCATGAATCAAATATATACCAAAAGAAAGACTAGCTATTTTATTTATTATTTTACTTTTTATACGTAAAGTTCCAAAAAACTCAAAAAAAGCTACACTTTGAATAATTAATAATGGATTAGAATACCATTTACATGAATTAACAATATTTTGAGATACTTTATCTAATATTTCATTAATATCTAAAATAGTAAAAGAATAAGAATTTAAAAGGTAATTTATAATAAGACAACTAATAAAAATAAATATCATAATAAGTTGATAAAGTCTATTAGATAAGGGTTTAAAAATATAACATTTTTTAAGAGGATATTTTCTTAAATAAGCACCTATTAAATATAAAAATACAAAAGAGTATAAACTATAACCATCATTTTCGAAGCCTTCACCACCAGTTATAAAAGGAATAATAGATAAAATAACAAACAAAAGAGCTATTAATTTTTGATAATCTTTTTTACTTAAATTATTTATAAACTTATTAAGAAAAGGACTTAAACAATAAAGTAAAAGGTAAGTTTTTATAAACCAATATTCAAGTGTATCGATAAAAGAAAAACCATATAATAACTCTAATTTATTTAGACTTATTATTCCTAAAATAGAAAAAAGAATAATAATAACAACACGGTAAAATAAACTAGCATTTATTATTGACCATACTTTAGATTGTTTAAATTTACTTTTAGATTGAAAAAAACCTGATAATAAAACAAAAGAATTAACGTGAACATTGATAAAAAAATTTATTAATAATAAAATTATCATTATCCCTTTATGGTGACAGTTTTCTAAAACTTTACCATGAATTAAAACATGAGATAAAACAATAAAAAACATTGCTATAATTCGCATTAATTCATAATTAGATTCTCTTTTTGTTATTCTTTTTGTGTCCATAAAAACTCCCTGTATTCTATATCTTAATTAAATTATAATACAAATTTAATTTTATGTAAATAAATTGTCAAAAAAATAGTAATTAATATTAATTACTAATAATTTTAGTTATTATGTTTAAACACTAATTTTTTTTAATAAACAAACACATTCAATATGATATGTTTGAGGAAACATGTCAACTGGGGTTATTTCACATATCGTATAATTATCTTGTAATAATTTAATATCTCTTACTAATGTCATCATATCACAGGAAACATAAACAACGGTATCAAATTTATTATCATTTAAATATTTGATAGTTTTTTTATCTAAACCAGCTCTTGGTGGGTCAACGACGACTTTATTTACTTTTAAATTTAGACTATTTATATCTTTAGCATCTAAACAAGTAAAAGATATATTAGAAATATTATTTAACTTTTTATTTTGATTGGCATCATTGATAGCTTGTTTATTTATTTCAACTCCATAAACATATTTACAATTTTTACTTAAAGTAAGACCTATAGTTCCAGTACCACAATATAAATCTAAAACAGTATCATTACTATTTAAATTTAGATATTTTTTTACTATATTATATAACTTACTAGCTTCTTTAGTATTAACTTGAAAAAATGAAGTGGGGGATAATATAAATTTAAACCCATTTATTTCATCTATTACATAATCTTTAGTTTCTTCTAAATCTGGTTGATTAATTATAAGTTTATCGATACCACTTCTGATTACTAAAGAGTAATTATTTTGATATTTTTTATTTAAAATATTTTCTAATTCATCATTTATTTCTTTTTTTAATAAGTAACATTTTTTTATTTCAATGATATTTTTACTTTGTAATTTATAAAAACCAATTTTATTATTTTGAACATGAAAGGTAACTTTATTTCGGTAATATATCTCTTTACTAGGAACAATATTATTTATTTTAATATTACCTATTTGTCTATAAACTATTTCTTTTACTTTGTCTTCTTTATATGACAATTGGTCTTGATAAGATAAATGCATTAATTGACATCCACCACATTTACCAAAATAAGGACAAATTGGTTTTATTCTTTTAGGACTGGTTTTAATATATTTAACTACTTTAGCTAAAGCATATTTACTTACTTGTTTAGTAATTTCAATATCAACTACTTCATCTATCAAAGCATTATCAACAAAAATCGGATTTTTATCTTTAACAATACCTCTTCCTTTACTATCTAGTTTATTTATAGTTACTATCATAAATAGCCTCTTTTATTTTGTCTAAACTGTTTTTATAATCTGAACTTTTAGTTATATAACTACCAACTACTATTATGTCGGTATCTTTAATATATTTAATGTTATCAGGATTTATTCCACCATCTATTTCTATTTTAAAATTAGCTTGATACTTATTTTTTAAATCAATCAATTGTTTTAATTTATTACTGGTATTTGTTAAAAACTTTTGTCCACCTAAGCCAGGTTCTACACTCATAATTAAAACTAAATCTATTTTATTTATGTAAGGTATTAAAGTATTTATATCAGTATTTGGTTTAATTGAAAGACCAACACTTATACCTAAACTATGAATTTTATCGATTAATTTATTTATATCTTGTTTTACTTCAATATGAAAAGTAATGTTATCAGGCTTTAAAATACTATATTCATCAATATATTTAAAAACATCTTGGACCATTAAATGAATGTCTATTTTTTTATTTATAATATCAACTTTTTGTTTTATTAAACTAAAAGGGGGAGTAGTATTTTTAACAAATTGTCCATCCATAATATCTAAATGTAAGTATTTATAATCTAGTTTATTTAATTCTTGTAATTTTGTATCATCACATATATCTAATATACTAATTCCTATTTCCATAATTCACCTACTTATGTATTAAATTTAAATAGTCAAGGTATCTTTCTTCTAAAATTAAACCTTCTTTAAGAGCTTCCTTAACTGCACAAACATCTTCTTTATCATGCATACAATCACGGTATTTACATTTTTCTTTATATTTTTCAAATTCAATAAAGTTATCTTTAATATCTTCTTTAGATAAACTAGATAAATCTATATCTGAAAAACCAGGAGTATCGGCAACTAATCCACCATTTAAAGGATATAGTTCAACATGTCTAGTTGTATGTTTACCTCTTCCTAAAGATTTAGATATTTCACCAGTTTTTAGTTTAAAGTTACTATCTATTTTATTTATAAGGGTTGATTTTCCAGCTCCAGTTTGACCTGTAAATACACTTATTTTATTTTTAAATAGTTGTTTTATTTTATCTGTTTCAGTATTTTTTAAAACAGTATAACCTATTTGTTGATAGTAATTTATTAGTTTATCTAGATATTTAGTATTTTCTAACAAATCTATTTTAGTAAAACAAATAATTGGTTTAATTTGATTATATTCTAATATAACTAATTGTTTACTTAATAAATTAGAAGAAAAGTCAGGACTTTTTACACTAGTTATAATTAGTGCTTGGTCAATATTACTAACTGGTGGTCTAATTAGTTCATTTTTTCTTGGTAATATTTTTTCTATTATTTTATTTTTTTCATCAAATTCTACTAAATCACCAACTAAAGGTTTAATGTTTTTATTTCGAAAAATACCTCGGCATTTACAGAGGTATTTAATTCCGTTTAAGGAAACTGTATAATCATTACTAATTAATTTTATTATTCTTCCTTGTTTCATCTTTCATTCCTTTAACTTTATTGGGTAGCAGGTCCTGTATTACTTGTTTGGGTTTTATTTTCACCAGTACCATTTCCACTTGTACCTGTTGTACCATTTTCCCCTGAACCTTCAGTTGGAGTTTGATTATTTGGTTGTTCTTGAACAACAGGTTTTTTAGTAACCGTAATAGTTAGTTTACCACCATTAGTTACTTTTTTACCAGCCGCAACACTTTGATAAACGATTGTTCCTTCCTTTTGATTGGCATCTTCTTTTTCTTTTACTGTTAAATCAACATTATTTTTCTTACAAAATTCTTCAACATCACTTACAGTATATACTTCATTGACAAAGTCAGGATAAATAGTTATAAAGCTTGGTACGGTAAAGGTTATTGTATCTCCTGATTTTAATTTAGTACCTTTTTCAACATCTTGTTTTAAGATAGTATTTTCTATAGTACCATCATCATTAGTATGTTCTTCCTCAACTTTTTCTACAATAATTCCATTGCTTTCTAAAGTAGTTTTGACTGTTAAATAGTTTTGTCCAACATAGTCTTCAATTTCAAAACCTTCTGGTCCTTTAGAAACATAAATAGTAATGGAAGTACCTTTTTTAACACTACGTCCTGCTTTAGGGCTTGTTTTAATTACCTTATCTTCTTCAACAGTATCACTATATTCTTCTTTTTCTTTTACTTTAAAACCTTGTTTTTTTAGTTTTTGTTTAGCTTTTTCTACAGTCATATTAGATACATCAGCTATTTTTATATCTGGTTTTTTAGTTAGAATTTTAAATAGGAAAAATGATAGACCAGCTAATATTAAAACACCGAGAATACCTAAAGTAATCCACAATGATTTTTTACTTTTTTCTTCTTCAATTATTTCTTCATTTTTCAAAGAATTTTTTTCTAAACGACTAGCTCGTTCATTAGTTTTGTTTTCATGTTCAGGATATTCAAAAACAATTTCATCTTCATCTTTTCTAGCTCTATCTAAACATGTTTTAATATCATCGTGCATTTCTTGAACACTTTCATATCTATTTTTAGGATTTTTAGCCGTAGCTCTTTTAATTATATTTTCAATAGACATAGGTATATCTTCTTTTTGTTCAATAACACTAGGTATTGGTTCTTTCATTTGTTTTAAAGCAATTTCAACTGCATTTTCACCTTTAAAAGGTACTTTACCAATTATAAGTTCATACATCAAAATACCTAGAGAATAGATATCACTTTTAGCTGTAGCCCCACTACCATTAGCCTGTTCTGGAGCTATATAGTGAACTGAACCCATTACTGAATTAGTTTGGGTCATTTCTTGGCTGTTCATTGCTTGAGCGATTCCAAAGTCAGTAATTTTAACTTTACCGTCATCCATTATTAAAATATTTTGAGGTTTGATATCCCTATGAATTATATAACTATCATGAGCACAAGCAACAGCACTAGTTAGTTGCAACATAATATCGACAGTTTCAGATAAAGTAAGTCCTTTTCTTTTTTTGATAAGACTTTTTAAATCCCTACCATCAATATATTCCATGACAATATAGTATTCACCTTGGTCTTCACCAACATCGTATATTTCAACAATATTTGGATGAATTATTTTACTCGCTGAATTAGCTTCTCTTTGAAAACGTCTGACAAATTTTTCATCTTCCGCTAAATCACCTCTTAAAACTTTAACTGCTACTAATCTATCTAGTATAGTATCTTGTGCTAGATAAACGTTAGCCATACCACCTTCACCAATTAATCTAATGACTTCGTAACGGTCATTTATTTTTTGCCCCTTAACTATCATTTATTTTCACCATCTTTCCTTAAACAACATGCAATAGAAATA
>CANRBE010000076.1 GCA_947628785.1 uncultured Bacilli bacterium | reverse complement strand
AAAGTTATCGATTTTAAATGTTTTAATAAAACTTCTTTTTTTATTCCATTAAATTGATTATTATAAGTATGGTATGGAATAGTTAGATGATTATTTAAATAGTTTAAATTAGGGTTGATGGTTCCATATTTAATCCATTCGTCAAAAGCTCTAGCTAAGTTTAATTTGTCTTCCAATTTAGAAAATCTTGTTTTAGAAAATAAATTGTTTTCGGTTATTTCAAAATTTAATTTTTTACATATTAAAGAAGGAATAAAATTACTTTTTCCATCACTTTCATGAAAGCTTAACCATAAATTAGGAATTGTTTTTATTTGGTCATTTAAAAATGTTAGTTCGTTAATATTGTATTCTTTTGCTGTTTCTAAACCTATTTTTTCTTTTATATCATCAGATAAAAAGTCATCATCTTTTTTTAAGATAGGAAAGATGTTTTGGTTCATACCTATAATAAAATAATAATTATCATTAACTATTGGTATTTCTAAATTAGTAAATTCAACACTTTCTTTTAATGGAGGTATCTGATAAGTTATTTTTTTAAATTCTTCTTTTAGACAATCTTTGATACTTTTATATGAAGTAACAAAACTATATTTATTTAGTAAGTCTATTATTTGATTATATATTTTATTGTTTTCTTCTTTTTTTAAATTAAATTTGGTTTGTAATAAAGATAATGTATCACTAATAGGGTCAGTTAGATTATCTAAAAATGTTTTTACTATAATACTAGAATAAATACTAGTTTTAGTCTCTGTAATAGGAATATGATAGTTTTTAAAAATTCGTTTAATAATATTGATAAAATTTTCTCCATTAATTATTTTTATTTTAGAAAAAGGAATGTTTTTTTTATGTAAAGTTATTATTTTAATAGCTACATTGTTTATTTCATCATTTAGAGTATGATATTTATAAATTGGGTGTTCATAGTTTAATTTAGCTAATTTTATATAAGTTGGATGATATGGTTTTAAAATATTTTGATAGTATTTAGAAAAATGACTATAACCATAAACATATATTTCTCTATTTTTTAAATCACTTTTAAAAAAGATGTTTTCTTTTAATAAGTTGTTTTGTTTTAAATCATCCATCATTTCTTTTAAATAAGGAATGACTTTATTTTCTAATGTACATATTTGTTTTAGATAAAAGGTTGCTAAAGAGTATTTTAAATTATATTTATTCATTAAATAAACGATGGTTTTTTCATCATAAGAAAAGAAGAAATTATTTAAAAATTCATCGATAGTCATTATTTTTATATCAACTAAATTAGTTGTTTGATTTCTTGTTTCAATTAAACTTTTATGGTAAGAATAAGGAGCAATTATAATTGCTTTTTTAACTATTTCATTTATATTCATACAAACCTCCGATATAATTATTATATTAAAATCATTGATGACTAAGCAAGTAAAAACTTCCTTTTTTGAGGAAGTTATAATATATTTTTGTTTTGTGATTCAAAAATTGGTTTTAATATTTTATGAGTTTTTACCTCTTCAGTTTCGATAAAACTCTCTTCTTTTAATACTATAGGTAGAGGTTCTATCTTATTAATAGCTTGAATTCTATTGATTGGAATATATTCATAAGTATCATTACTGGTTTTTAAAACAATAACAGGTGCTTTTATTGGTGAGTTTTTAGCAGTTAGACATCTTATAAAAATTCCTTCAAAGTAAGAATTAGTGATATCTAAAGGATAAATACAAATAGAATCACCTAAAACTAAACTTAATATTAAAATCCAATTATCTTGATAATGGGCATGAGGTATAACATTACATCCCCAAGTGTTTTCTGGATTTTTTTCTTGACTAATATCTCTTTTCCAGCCACAGTGTATACAAGTTCTGGTTACTTTATCATCGATTTTATGCCAACAAATAGGACATATATTGTAATCATCAAAAACCATTTTTCGACATCCATAACAATAATATTTAGGAGATTCTTGAAAAGATAATGGCATGTCCGCTAGTTTTATTATTTTTCTTTTTTCTAGTTCTTGTAAAATAGGACTAGGTTGTTCATAAATTAAATGGACTATTTTATTTTTATGACAATGAGGACAAGGTGCATTTACTTTTAGTTTGTCAATGTCTAAATCAATGGTCATATTATTACTCATTGTTATCACCTATTATAATATAACATAAAAAGACAAAATAAAAAAGCTATATTTGTAATTAGTACTAAATTATTTTTAATTGAAAAATATTTCAGTTTCAATATTTTTATCAAATATGGCAATATATAATAAAATACCAGTTGCGATAGCGATTAAAACTCCACTTATAAAAGATAGGTAAGTTCCATCAATTTTTTCTTTACTGTCACTTATTTTTAAGGATTTAATGTCTTTATAACCATCGATAGCGAAATATAAATAAATGATAAATACTACTAAAAAAATAAATATTTGAATAGTTCTATATTTGTTTTTGCTTACTTCATCGTGATAAAGTAAATATTTTTTTTCAATGGTGTTATTATATAAAGATAAAATAATTATACCAATTAAAATAAACCAAACAAAGTCTTCTATTTTAAGCATTTTTAATCTTTTTTGTAATTCATCATTCATATTAAAATATATGTTTTAAAAAAAACTAAATGTTTTTTCCATACTTATCTTTAAATCTATCTAAACCACTTTTAGCTAAAACATAATTATTTTCATCTAAAACATTTTCTAAATAACAAACTTTTTTATTTCTTGGATTAGAAATTGGAAACATTGATAAAATGTTTAAATTATAAGCATCGACAATTACTAAAATATAATCACAAGGAATATTAGTTGAAGATACATTATTAGGATTTATTTCAATACCACAATCTGGATAGTGAAAAACAAAGTATCCACTTGCGATAAGTTCATAGATGAAGCAATCTTGAGGTCTTTTTTTAATATAATAGTTTATTTTTTTAAATAGACATTCAATATCGATATCATTGTTAAAACAACTAGCTACTTTAGTATTATAATGTCTAATTTTTATATGTTTTAAAGCTAAATCGTGACTATAATTATAAACTTGACTAGGATAATAATCATTTTTTTTAAAATCTTCAATATCTTGATATTTGCATTTTAAGTAATATTTAAAAATAGAAAAGTCGACAGTTTTATCAAGTTTTTCTTTAAGGACATTTTGGTATAAATCAAAAAGTTCATTTTCCATATTTAAAAATAAATAACAAATAGCTAGTCTAACTACATTTTTAATATTATCTCCCCCTTTTTTAAAATAGGGTAAAGCCATCTCATAATTATGAATACACATATATAAAAGGCCCATATTATAGTTTATATAAAAGTCATCAGGATACTCTTTTAAAAGATTAAGTAAGATTTTTTCAGCTAGTCTATAATTACCTTGTTCAATTAAGGCAAATGCTTTATCTTTTTGTAAATTTATACTTTTTTTATTTTTGAATTTCATAAAAATTATCCTTCTTTCATAATTATAATATTATAGTAAAAAAATTTTTAAAAAAAAGTCTTTTAAAATTAATAAAATAAGAGTATAATAAATATCTAATTTAAGGGGGAAATAAAATGAGGAAAGTAACAGATTTTATTGTTGAAAAAAGAATATTTATTTTGTCTTTATTTATCGTATTTACAATTGTGAGTATTTTTTTAAGCAAACAAGTAAAAATAAATTATGACATGACTGAATATTTACCTAATGAATCAGAAACTAAAACAGGTCTTAAAATAATGGACAAAGAATTTAATAAAGAAGTTAGTTCTTATTTTAATATCATGTTTGAAGACTTAAGTAAAAAAGAAAAACAAGAAATATATGAATATTTAGATAATATAAAAGGAGTATCAGAAGTTAATTACGATATTGATAGTAAAGATTATAATAAAGATAAATATACTTTATATACTATTAATGTTAAAGATACTGATGATAGTAAAAAGGCTAAAAATGTTTACAATGATGTTATAAATAAGTATGATGATTATACTTATCATGTAAGTGGTCCAATTGCCATAAAAAATGGAGAAGTGTTACCTCTTTGGATTATCGTAGTAGCGATACTTATTTGTTTGGTTGTTTTAATTATTATGTGTGAATCGTATGTAGAACCTTTTTTGTTTTTACTAACTATCGGTATAGCTGTTGTTTTGAATAATGGAACTAATATAATTTTTCCATATGTCTCTAATGTGACAAGTTCTATAGCAGCTATATTACAGATGGCTTTATCGATGGATTATTCAATTATGTTGATGGAACGTTATCGTCAAGAAAGTGAAAAAACTAATAATGATATTGAAGCTATGAAAGAAGCTTTAAATCAAGCTTTAAAATCCATATCTAGTAGTTCTCTTACAACTATTGTCGGTTTACTTGCTTTAATTTTCATGTCTTTTACAATTGGTAGAGATTTAGGTTTTGTACTAGCTAAGGGTGTATTATTTAGTTTAATAAGTATCTTTTTCTGTCTACCTGCTTTAATCTTGATTTTTGATAAATTAATTAAAAAAACAAAGAAAAAAACTTTAAATTTTAAAATGGATAAATTTGGTAAATTTAGTTATAAGATAAGATATATATCTTTACCTATTTTACTTTTGTGTTTTGGTATTAGTTTTGTTTTAAAAGGTAATTTAAAAACTTTGTATACTACTAGTGAAAAAGATAAAATTAAAGAAGTTTTTGAAGAACCTAATCAAATGGTTATTGTTTATAAAAATAATTTAGAAAATAAAATATCTGATAAATGTTTAAAGATTGAAAAATTAAATAAAGTAGATAATGTATTATGTTATGGAAATACAATTAATCAATCATTAACTTACAAAAATTTAAAAAATAAAATAAAAGATTTTGGTATGTCTATTGATGTTGATGATTATCTTTTAAAAATTATATACTATAGTTATTACAATAAAAAAGAAAATAAGATTGAAATGGAAGATTTAGTACATTTTTTAAAAGATAAAGCTAAAGAAAATAACTTGTCTAATATTGATGATAGTAGTTTAGAAAAACTAGAAGATTTTACGACTATTAAAGGAGTTAGTCAAAAAAGAAGTATTAGTAATTTAGCTAATCTATTAAATATTGATGAAAATAGTTTAAAAACTTTGATGATTCTTTATAATACTAGAAATGTTAATCAAAAAATGTCAGTACCTACTTTTATATCATTTTTAAAAAATGATGTTTTGAAAAATCCAACATTTTCTAATAGAATACCAAGTAGTGCTATTGAAAGTATTAACACTTTAGAAAAATTTACTGATAAAAAAACTATTAATAGTAAATTATCTTATAATCAAATGGCTAGTTTATTTGGAATGGATTTTAAATTAATGAGTCAGTTATATTTATACTATTATAGTATTAATGGAGTAGATAGTAAATTATCAATTAATGACTTTTCTAATTTTGTCATAAAAAATGAACAGTTAAATACTACTTATTCTAATTTAATAAGTAAAGAAACTAAAGACCAACTTAATACTTTAGCGACTTTTAGTGATAAAAAAGTAATTAGTAAAAATATGTCTAGTGAAGATTTAAGTAAAATCTTTTCAATACCAAAAGATATGGTAGATAAAATATTACTTTTATATTATGGTAATATGGAAAGTGAAACTTCTTTAACAATAACAGAATTTATAAAAAATACAATTTATTTAAAAGAAAATACTACTTATTTAAATGATTTAGATGTTGATTTATTAAAACCTTTATTAGAAAATCCTGATATTCAAAATGATCAGACTAAATATAAAGCTAGTAAGCTTGCACTTCTTTTGTCACTTGAAACTGACGAAGTATACAAAATATTTTCTTTAATTGATTATACTAAAGGTAATACCGACAATTGGAAAATTAGTCCATATAATTTTGTCAAGTTGGTTTTAGATAATGTAAATAATGATATTTTAAAAAGTCAATTAGATAGTAAAATGATTAGTTCTTTAAATTTAGTTAAAACTGTAATGGATAGTACTATTCAAAATAAAGTATATAC
>CANRBE010000075.1 GCA_947628785.1 uncultured Bacilli bacterium | reverse complement strand
TGGAAATAGATGGAAGTTTACCAAGTAAAGGAACAGTTCAGTTTACAAAAGATGGAGATGTAGAGAGTATAACAGGCCTATTAATAAATGGATATGTATTTAATTATTTAAATAAAGTATGGACAGGAAAAGCCTGGACTAAGTATGGAAATAGTATATATGCAGAAAGTGTCCACTATATGGATAGTGATGATGTAAATATAATAAACTATGAAGAAAACGGAAATGAAAATTATAGTTTATGGGACTATCTAGAAAAAAATGAACGAGGAGAATGTAACGTTAGTACTAATGCAAACTACTGTGGAGGAAATACAGAATTAATAGATACTGGTTCATGGTATTGGCTGGCCTCTGCTTCCACTACTGGCTGCTTGTTTAATTGGTCTCCGAGCGACAGGTACTGGTATTACACGTACACCAACCATTCGTTTGGAGTGCGCCCAGTCGTAGTTCTTAAAAGTAATGTCAAACTAGGAACAGGCTCAGGAATAATAGGAGATGAATACTCTTTAGAAATAGAATAAGTTAGAGAAAAACTCTAATTTATTTTAGTTAATTACAATAGTCGACAAAAATAGATAATCTAAAGTATTAAGATATAAAACCTGAAAAGACCAACTTAACCTATAAAAATATTAATAGTGTTAAGGAACAAAATAAATAAACAAAATATATTAACAAATATAATAAAATTTGTTATAATATTTAGAGATATGGAGGTTATTATGTCAAAAATTAAAAATATCATTGGACGTGAGATATTGGATTCTAGAGGAAATCCAACCGTAGAAGTAGATGTTGTTTTAGAAAATGGAATCATAGGACGGGCCAGTGTTCCATCAGGAGCTTCAACTGGTTCAAAGGAAGCTTTAGAACTAAGAGATAACGACCAAGAACGTTTTATTGGAAAAGGAGTATTAAAAGCTGTTAAAAATGTTGATTCAATTATCAAAGCTAATTTAATTGGTAGAGAAGTATCCAATCAAAGAGAAATAGATGAATTAATGATTCGTTTAGATGGAACTGAAAACAAGTCTAACTTAGGAGCCAATGCTATTCTAGGTGTATCATTAGCGTGCCTAAAAGCTGCTGCTTTAGATAATAAGAAACCACTTTATCGTTATATAGGTGATGGAGATACTCTACCAGTTCCTATGATGAACATATTAAATGGTGGAGTTCATGCTGATAATAGATTAGATTTTCAAGAATTTATGATTATACCAATTGCTAAAACAATTAAAGAAAGAATTAGAATTGGTTCCGAAGTCTTTCATACCTTAAAGAAAGTTTTACTTGAAAAAGGACTTTCTACAGGTGTTGGTGATGAAGGAGGATTTGCTCCTGATTTAGCTAGTAACAAAGAAGCACTATCTTTGATATGTGAAGCTATTAATCGAGCAGGTTATATACCTGGAGATGAAGTATGTCTGGGACTTGATGTGGCTGCTAGTGAATTTTATCATGATGGAACATACTATCTAAAAGGAGAAGACAAAACACTAACCAATGGTGAAATGGTTGACTATTTTGAAAACTTAGTCAATGAATTTCCAATCATTTCAATAGAAGATGGGTTAGCTGAAAATGACTATGAAGGATTTAAAATGCTTACAGAAAGACTAGGTGATAGAATTCAATTAGTCGGTGATGATTTATTTGTTACTAACAAAAAAATATTTGCAGAAGGAATAGAACTTGGTTTAGGAAACGCTATTTTAATCAAAGCTAATCAAATTGGAACAGTAACCGAAATGTTAGAGACCATTCAACTTGCTAAAGACAATAACTATAAAACTATTATTTCCCATCGTAGTGGGGAAACAGAAGATACTTTTATTGCCCATTTTGCTGTCGGTTTAAACTTGGGACAAATCAAAACAGGTTCAATGTCTAGAAGTGATAGAATTTGTAAATATAATGAGCTAATAAGAATCGAAGAAGAATTAGAGAAGTAGACAGTAGTAATACTTGTCTTTTTGTTTTATGAGTACTTGAAAAAAAGTCTGAAAAGTGAGAAAATAAAAAAGAAATAAAATGAGGAGGTCTTATGAAAAAAACTATCAAAGATTTTGATTTAACTGATAAAAAAATATTAATTAGAGTAGATTTTAATGTTCCTATTAAAGATGGCAAAATTAAAGATGACAATAGAATTAAATCTAGTTTAGAAACTATTAAATATGCTATTGACAATAATGCTAAAGTTATATTATTGTCACATTTAGGTAGAGTTAAAGAAAAGGAAGATATGAAAAAACTATCTTTAAAACCAATAGCTTTAAGATTAGCTGAATTACTAAATCAAAATGTCAAATTTGTAGAAGAAACTAGAGGAAAAAAACTAGAAACAGAAATTCAAAACCTAAAAAATAAAGAAGTTCTGCTAATTGAAAACACTCGTTTTGAAGATTATCCTGATAAATTAGAAAGCAAAAATGATGAAAATTTAGGTAAATATTGGGCTAGTTTAGGAGATATATTTATAAACGATGCTTTTGCAACCTGTCATCGTGCTCATGCTTCTAATGTTGGAATAGCTAGTCATATTCCAAGTGGTATTGGCTTTTTAGTAGAAAAAGAAGTCAAAGCTTTTGAGCCAGTTTTAAATAATCCCAAAAAACCTTTTACAGTTATATTAGGAGGAGCTAAAGTAGAAGATAAAATACCTATTATTGAAAACTTAGTAACTAAAGCAGACCATATTCTAATTGGTGGAGGAATGGCTTATACCTTTTTAAAAGCTAAAAACTATGAAGTAGGAAAATCCTTACTTGATTTAGACCATTTAGAATTTTGTCAAAATATTTTAAACAAATATCCTAATAAAATAGTATTACCAACAGATAGCATCAATGCTTTAGAAATAACTGAAGATAGTATTACCCATGACAAAAATATCGAAGATTTTATGGATGATGAAATAGGTTTAGATATTGGTGATAGTACCATTAAAGAATTTGAAAAATACATAAAAATGAGTAAAACCATTGTGTGGAATGGACCACTAGGTTATGCTGAATATAAAATATTTTCAAAAGGAACTAAAAAAATAGCTGAAGCTTTAGAAAATGTAAAAGGAGTAAAAATAATTGGGGGAGGAGATACAGGAGCTATTTTAGAAAATTTAGGTTTTAAAGATGAAGATACCCACATATCAACTGGTGGGGGAGCTTCCCTAGAATTATTGTCAGGAAAAATTTTACCAGGGATTGATATTATTGATGAAAATTTGGAAAAATAAAAATTTTAAAAAAATTGCTAGTTTTTTAGTATTAATATTATTTACTATTCTTGTTTTATACTTTTCTTTAAAAGACCATTATCAAGAAATAATAAAAGAAATTGTTACGATAAATAAATGTTGGTTAATATTAAGCTTTGTCCTTATATTTGGTTATTGGTTTTTTAAAGCAATAGTTTTATCTAAAATAGCTAAACATTATACTGATAATTATAGTTTTAAAAAAGCTTTTAGATTGATAGTAGAAGTTAACTTCTTTAATGCTATAACTCCTTTCGCAACTGGAGGACAGCCTTACGAATTATACTCTTTAAAGAAAAACAATATAAAATTTGCCGATGCGACTAATATTGTTATTCAAAGATTTATTGTTTATCAAATATCAATAGTCTTATTAGGTGCCATCGCAATTATTTATAACTTTAATTTTCATATATTTCCTAAAAATAATTTATTAAAAGACTTAGTTACTTTAGGATTTATTATCAATTTTTTTGTAATAGTTGGACTTTTTATCATTACATATGCGAGAAAAGTACATCATTTTATCTTAAATTACTTTATTAAATTTTTAGGAAAGATTCATTTAGTTAAAAATGTTGAAAAAACTAAAGACCGTTTTAGTAACTATTTAGATGAATTTCATGTTGGAGCTAATAAGTTATTAGAAAACAAATTAGAATTTATCTTTTTAATTATCATATTATTAATATCTTTATGTTGTCTTTATTTAATACCTTTAACACTAGCTTGTGGAATGGGACACTATCATGATTTTAATATTACAGAGTGCATTTTAACATCAGCTTATGTTATGCTTATTGGTTCATTTGTCCCAATACCAGGTGGGACAGGTGGTTTAGAATTTGGTTTTATAGAATTTTTTAGAAGTTTTTTAAAACCACCATTTTTAAATGCCTTAATGTTAATATGGCGATTTATTACTTACTATTTTGGTTTAATAGTTGGGGGAATTGTTTTAAACTTTAAAAGGAAGGAAATTAAATAATGCGGATAGGAATATTTACTGATACATATCCACCTTTTATCAATGGTGTATCAACAAGTATCATTTCTTTAGAGAAAGCTTTAAAAGAAAAAGGTCATCAAGTATTTATTGTTACTGTAAATCCAGATGATATGTCTTATAAATTAGAAGATGAAAATCACCTTAGAATACCAGGTATTCCAATTGGTATTTATGATTATAGATTAACAGGTATATACCCCTTAAAAGCTATTAATACCATCAAAGAATGGAATTTAGATATTATTCATTCTCATACTGAATTTGGTATTGGGACCTTTGCGAGAATAATCGCCAAACAGTTTAATATACCTTTAGTACATACTTATCATACTATGTATGAAGATTATGTCCATTATATAACTAAAGGACATTTCAATAAATCAAGTAAAAAAATAGTCGAATATTTGACTAAGTTCTATTGTGACAAAACAGCTAGGGAACTTATTGTACCTAGTAAAAAAACTTATCAACTATTTAAAGAGAAATATAAAGTTGATAAAAATATTCATATTGTACCAACAGGAATGGAAGTATCTAGATTTTATAAAAAAAATGTCGATATGAAAAAAGTAGAACAAATTAAAAAAGACTTAGGTATTAAAAAAGATGACTTTGTTATTTTATTTGTTGGTAGAATAGCTAAAGAAAAAAATTTAGAGTTTTTAATAGATGCTCAAAAAGAATTAATTAAAATAAATAAAAATTGTAAATTAGTTGTAGTAGGAAGTGGACCTGATTATCAACATTTTATCGAACTTACTATCAAAAATAAAATGGATAATAAAATTATTTTTACTAATGCTATACCTTGGGAAGAGATGCCCCTTTACTATCAATTAGCGACCGTTTTCGCAACTGCTAGTACAACTGAAACTCAAGGACTGACAGTAGTAGAAGCTATGGCTGCTTCAAAACCAGTTATTTGTGTTTTAGACCCAGCTTTTAGTAATGATGTCATACCAGATTTAAATGGTGAGGTTTTTAATACTAAAAGAGAATATATAGATATTATCAACAATTTGATAAAAAATCCTAGTAAGATAGTTTATATGAGTAAGGAAGCTAAGATTATGGCTGAAACTCATTCTTTAAAATATTTTGCCGAAAGTGTTTTGGATGTTTATAAGGCAGCGATAGAAAATAAAGAAAACCAAAATTGGTATGATAAATTAAGGGAAAAAATAAGAAAGAAGGGGTTAGATGAGTAAGTATTTAGTTTGTAATCAAAAAATGTTGATGATGCCAAGTGATGTTTTAGAGTTTTTAAATACGGTTAAGGGTAAATTAAGTAATCAGGTTGTTTTATGTCCATCTAGTTTATATTTACCTTATTATTTAAAAAATAACTGGCAAGTTGGAATTCAAAATGTTTATAGTCAAAATAAGGGAGCTTATACAGGCGAAGTATCTCCTTTTCAAGCCAAAAGTTTAGGTGTTGATTTTTGTATTATTGGACATAGTGAAAGAAGAAAATATTTTCATGAAAATAACAATGAAATTAGTGATAAAATAAGTAATGCTTTAAAATGTGGATTAAAGGTAATTCTTTGTGTTGGTGAAACTTTAGAAGAGAAAAGTTTAAATAAAACAGAGTTTGTTTTAAAAAAAGACCTTTATCAAGCTTTGGTAAATCAAAGTAATTTAGATGGTTTATGGATAGCTTATGAACCTTTATGGGCAATTGGTACTGGCCAGGTAGCTAGTAACAGTGATATTAATAGAATTGCACTTTTTATAAAAGATGTAGTAAAACAGTATAAGAACATCGAAGATATACCCATATTATATGGGGGAAGTGTAAGTAGTGATAATATCGAGGAACTAAATAAAATTCCTTCTATTCAAGGTTTTTT
>CANRBE010000074.1 GCA_947628785.1 uncultured Bacilli bacterium | reverse complement strand
TATATCAATATTTAATATTTCCTTAATTAAATCTATTAATAAATCTTGATTTCGATAAAGAATTGTTTTAATCAAAATATCATAAGTTAAAGGATACTTAAGTTTATCACTAACTTTATTTTGAATCATACCTCACCCCCATTCTTAAAATAAAGTAGCTTCATCATAAATAAAAAATCATAAGTTGTCAAATCAATAAAACTTAAAAATTTAAACCAAACAAAACAAAATATCATAACATTTATTTTATTTACTTAACCAAAATAAAACTTTAATTGACCAAATAAAAGTAATGTAGATTAATCTACATTACTTTCATCATTTCTTTTTTTATAATATAAAAACCTTTTAATAGCTAAATTTTTTTGTTCATTAATCAACCTATCAGCTTCATCAGGATTAATCTTTTTAAGCATACTAAATCTAGTTTGTCTAGATAAAAACTCTTCATAATCTTCAAAATGAGGTTTTTTAAAATCCAAATGAAAATGATTTTCTAATGGATTATATCTAAATATTGGAAAATATCCACAATATGTAGCCATTTTTTCCATTTCAATACTATTTACCATTCCACCTTCAATACCATGAGAAATACAAGGTGAATAAGCAATAATAATTGATGGTCCCTTATAAGCTTCAGCTTCCTTAAAAGCCCTTAAAACACTAGCCATATTAGCGCCCATACTTATTTGAGCAACATAAACATGAGGATAAGATAAAGCTATACTAGCTAAAGATTTTTTACCTGTTTTCTTCCCAAATGAAGCAAACGAAGCAATGGCTCCTTCAGGACTAGCCTTACTAGCTTGACCTCCTGTATTAGAATAAACTTGACTATCAAGGACTAAAATATTGACATCATCATTACTAGCTAACACATGGTCAATACCAGAAAAACCAATATCATAAGCCCAACCATCACCACCAATAGTCCAAATACTTCTTTTAACTAAATAATCTTTATTATCAGCTATTTCTTTAGGAACAGTTTTATAATCTAGTTTATCATATACCTCTTTGGTAATATCATAATCATCCATATTGTCTATCCATTTTTTAAACAAATCATGATTTTTATTGTCCATATTTTTAAGCATAACTTCTTTTAAATTATTCTTCATAACTTGATTAGCTATTAAAATACCATAACCAAATTCAGCATTATCTTCAAATAAAGAATTGGCCCATGGAATAGTATAAGGCATCGATGGGGTACTTCCACCATAAATAGAAGAACAACCAGTAGCATTCGCAATTATCATATGTTCTCCAAATAATTGAGTAAGTATTTTAATATAACCAGACTCTCCACAACCACTACAAGCTCCACAATAAGCAAATTTTGGCTTTTTAAACTGACTACCATAAATAATTGATGTATCAGTTTTTTTCTCTTTAATATTTTTATCTAAATAATTAAAAACTTGTTGTTCATTTTGTTTTAGTCTATCTTCTAAAGAAGCACTGATTAAAGCTTTATTTCCTTTTTTACCTGGACAATTTTTAATACATAAACCACAACCAGTACAATCTTTAACCGAAATACCAATACAAAAATAATAGTCTTCTAATTCCTTCATAGTTTCTTTTATACATCTTTTTTGAATATACTTAGGAGCATTTTCATATTCTTTTTTATCTAACAAAAATGGTCTTATCACTGAATGAGGACAAACAAATGAACATTGATTACATTTAATACAATTTTCATCTAACCACATTGGAACTATCTCACTTACACCTCTTTTTTCTAAAGAAGATGTCCCAGGATTAAAATACCCATCAGCATATTCAAGTAAATCTTTTGTAGTTAAAGTATTACCTAATCTACTTTTCATACTAGAAAATACATCAGTAGGTTTTGCTAAATCAAAAGTTTTTTCTTTAGAATTTAAAGATATTTTTTGTATATATTCCAAAGCCATATCTAAAGAGTCTTGATTAGCTTTAATAACTTTTTCTCCTTTTTTAAAGAATTTAGTTTCAATATAATGTTTTAACTCATCCTTAGCTAAATTAATATCCATAATCTTAGATAATTTGATAATAGCCATAGTCATAATCATACTTATTTTATTACCAAGTCCTAATTTTCTCGCTAAAGAATAAGCATTTATTAAATAAACAGTTGCTTCTTTTTCTTTAAGTAATTTTCTAGTTTCATTAGGAAGAATTTTATAAAATTCTTCTTCTTTTAAAGATGTATTTACTAATAAAACACCTTTTTTCTTTAGTTTATTTACTATTTTAAAATCTTTGAAATAAGAATCTTTAGTAACAACAATTAATTTAGGGTTTTCTACATAATAAGTAGAATGAATAAAAACAGAAGAAAAACGTAAATGACTAATAGTAACCCCACCAGATTTTTTAGAATCATATTCAAAATAACCTTGAACATATTTATCAGTATTATCTCCTACTAGCTTTAAAATAGATTTAGAAGCGCTAACCATTCCATCACTACCATAACCATATACTAATACTTCATCATGTTTAGATATCACTAAATCTTCTCTTTTTAAACTGTAATGAGTTAAATTATCTGTAATACCAATTGTAAAACTATTTTTTAAAGATGACTTAAGCATTTTGTATATAGCTTTAATATCACCTGGAGTGGTATTTTTACTAGAAAGTCCATATCTTCCACCGACAACTCTAATTTTTTTATCTTTAAGTATATTTACAACATCTAAATAAAGAGGTTCACCACTACTTCCTGGTTCTTTAGTCCGATCTAAAACAGCTATTTTTTCTACTGTATCAGGTAAAACATCTAAAAAGTATTTAGCACTGAAAGGTCTATATAAATGAACTTCCACTAATCCAACTTTTTCTTTGGTTGCATCAATAGTTTCTTTTATTGTCTCACATACAGAACCCATTGCTACAATTACATATTTAGCTTCTTTATGTCCATAATAATTAAATGGTTTATAATCAGTACCAGCTAATTTATTTAATTTTTTCATTGTTTTATTTACAATATCTGGTACTTTTTCATAATATTTATTTCTCGATTCTGTTATTTGAAAATAAATATCATCATTTTGGGCAGTTCCTTTAATAGTAGGATTTAAAGGATTTAAAGCTCTTTTTCTAAATTCCATTACTTTATTCATGGGAAGCAAAGAAATAAAATCTTCATCTTCTAAAGTTTCTATTTTATCTATTTCATGACTTGTTCTAAATCCATCAAAAAAATGTAAAAAAGGTAAACTAGCTGTAATTGCTGATACATGAGCTACTGCGGCTAAATAAGTAGCATCTTGAACACTTGAAGATGCTAGCATATTAAATCCTGTCATCCTAGTTGCATATATATCTTGATGGTCCCCAAATATTGATAAAGCATGAGTAGCTATTGACCTAGCTGCTACATGAATAACTGCTGGTAACATTTCACCAGCCATTTTATACATATTGGGAATCATCAAAAGTAAACCTTGACTAGCAGTAAAAGTCGTAGTTAAAAGTCCACTTTGTAAAGAACCATGAACTAGTCCACTTGCTCCTGCTTCACTTTGCATTTCAACAACTTTTACTTGATTTTTAAAAGCATTTTTTTTACCCTTATTACTCCAATCATCAATATGTTCAGCCATGGGACTAGCAGGAGTTATGGGATATATTCCTGCCACTTCGGTAAATAAATAAGCTGTATTAGCTACTGCTTCATTACCATCAACTGTTATTATTTTCTTCATACTATCACCTATTATAATTATATAAAAAAAATGATAAAAAAAAAAGTTTTTATTGTTTTTTTTACTATTTAGTCTTTTTTAGTAAATATTATAAATTTACTAAATATATAGTTAATTATAACAATAATAACTTGGTCTATTATTTTAGCTAAGATATCATTCATTTTAAATAAACTGACAAACAACCACATACAAAATATATCAACTAGTAATGAAACTATTCGGTATTTAACAAATTCAATTGATTCATTTAATAAATCTTTTCCTTTAGTTTTACTTTTAAAAACAAATATTTTATTTACAAAAAATGCAAAAGTTACAGCTATAATCCACGATAAAATATTAGCTACTGTAATAGAAATCATTTTATCTAAAAAAGGATTAAGTAAAAATACAAACAAAGCATAGCTTAATATACTAATAACAGTCGTTAGAAAACCAGCTATTAGGTAAAGAATAATTTCTTCATATTTTTTATACATTTTAAATATCCATTTTCTTTTTACAATAACAAATATTAAACATAAAATAAATAATAATATAGTTATATATATTAAAAGTGGATTGTTTTGTAAAAATAAAATCACATCTTTCATTTTACCACCAATATTATAATAGCAAAAAAACAGTATTTTTTCTACTGTTTTACACTATTTTTTACTTTATGAATACGATATTCTACTATTATTAAATAAACAAAAGCAATAACTCCTACTACTATAAAAAAACCATACATCATTTGTTTTATAATAGAAGTTTTTAATATTTCATACAAAGTCATTAATGATGTAAATATAAGGATTGTAAATAATATTCCAATTTCTAATTCAGTTACAATATTTTTTTTCAAAAATCTTAATCTTTCACTAATTATTTCTTTATTATCTATCTCACTTATATCTGGTTTTTTAGTTTCTTCTATTTTATATGTATTTTGAGTAATTATTGGAATGACTGCTTCTTTTTTTTCATACCGATTTTCTACATTATCATATATAACATCAGTAAAGATTTCACCATTTTCCATTAACTTCCTCCTTTACATTAGTAACTTTAAAAATAAATTGCAATATCATTAAAAACACGATAAAACCAGCTAATACTACTCCAGAACATTTAACTACTTTATCAAATAAATTTGATTTGATTGTTTTATCTAATTTTATGTTATAAGTATCTAGAGTTTCTCCATTATATTTTATGGAAATTGTTCCTATATTTTCTCCTTTTTTATTGTCAGGAGTTAATTCTTGATATCCATTATATTCATATTTTAATTTTGAAGCATCAAAATCATTTTTCAAGTATTTTTTTATTGTTTTTTTAGCTTTGAAATTTATTTTTTTGGTATAACTATTTTTAACAGGTAAAGTAATTAAATCTTGATTTTTATTTAAAATGGTATGATATTTATAGTTATAAGAATAATAGTTATAAACGGTAACAGCATCTAATACTTGTAGTGGTCGACCAGCTTTAGGGTCTGCCCCACAAGTAACCAACATATAAGTTAAGCCATTTTCTTCACTAACACTAGCTAAACATAATCCAGCTAAATCAGTAAAACCAGTTTTTGAACCTGTTATTTTACTAACATTTATTTTATATCTTTTAGCATATTTACTAACTAAACTTTTTAGTTTTAGTCTTTTATTACTAGTTGTATAATTATTTGCTGTATATACTTTTTTAAATGTTGGATTTTTATAAGCATATTTTAACAAAATTATCATATCATTCATTGTCGAATAATGCCCCTTAGCATCAAGTCCTGATGTATTAGCAAAATGGGTGTTATTCATTCCTAATTCTTTAGCTTTATCATTCATCCAACCAACAAATTTTTTAACACTACCAGCGGTATTAATTGCTAAAGCATTAGTAGCATCCCCTCCTGATGGTAATAAAGCTCCATATAATAAATCATAATAACTTACTTTTTCTCCTACTATAAATCCAGCTTTAGAAAGTTCTTCGGTTCCAACAAAAACATCACTAGTAATAGTTACTTTTTTATTAAAATCATTTATATGTTCAATTGCTACAATAGCAGTCATTATTTTAGTCAAACTGGCTATTGAAACTTTTTCATCAGCTTTTTTTTGATACAAAATTTTATCTTCATTTAACAAGTAAAGAGCAGCATTTTTAGATTGTAAAGTAAATTCTTCTTTAGCTAATACTTTTGAACTTACAAAAAATGTCATTATAATCATAATTAGTATTAAACTTTTTTTCATAGCTTACTCCTTTCACAACATAAATTAAAAAGCTAGATATTAAATAAGAGGTTTTTCTTTTATTTAATATCCAGCCCTCTTATTCATTAATATTATATCACTACTTTTTTATTTAAACAAGTTAAGTTTTTTTCATTAGTTTGTCGGTTTATGATTAATTTATGATAATGTCTTAAGTGTTAGTATTTGATTTTGTCTCAAAACTAATATATTATATGTCGCTGA
>CANRBE010000073.1 GCA_947628785.1 uncultured Bacilli bacterium | reverse complement strand
TCCACATTTTTTTATTATTCGTTTATAAAAAGCTTCAAACTGTCTTGGGTCATATAAATTTAAACTGTTTGACAAAACAAAAAAATTATTTTCTGTTTTATATTTTTTTAAAATTTCTATTAAAAAATTAGGTATAGGAACAATTCTTTTCGAATTTGAACTTTTAGGGGTACTTTCAATTAAGATAGTCTTAGTATCAGATTCATTATTTTTTATCCGTTCAATAGTCCTTTTTATTTCCAAATATTTAGTATTAAAATTAATATCTTCCCATTTTAACCCACATACCTCACCAATTCTAAGTCCTGTATATAAACAAAGTAATAAACAAACCTTCCTAATATTTAATTTATCTTTTAGATAACTTTCTAATTTTTGTTGTTCTTCTTTAGAAAAAACTTGAACTCTATTTAAATTACTTTTAAACTTTATATTATCTAATTTAATATAATCACAATAATTATTTTGATTTGCTAGTCTAAGTGTTGCTTTTATAATATAAAGTAAAGTTTTTTGAATAGATATTGAG
Source organism: uncultured Bacilli bacterium (assembly GCA_947628785.1). Taxonomy (GTDB): domain Bacteria; phylum Bacillota_I; class Bacilli_A; order RF39; family UBA660; genus HGM10857. The sequence continues at coordinate 5,767 of CANRBE010000073.1, read as the reverse complement.
ACTTTATTTACTTTTAACTTTTTAAAAAAATTATCAATTAAATCACTACTTAATTCATGAATATAAATGTTTCCTAAATTATTTTTTAAGTACTTAGAAATGACATTTTCATATTTTTGTAATGATTGAATTTTAATATCTTGTTTAGTTTGTAACCACATAGTTAATAAATCATTGAATAAATATTTCCTTTTTAAAAAACTCATAAATTATACCTCCAAAAAATATATTTTAATTGAAAAAAAACTTTTTTTTCAAATTTTATAGTATTTTATATCTTTTTTTGATATAATTATTGATAGAAAAAAGTCGTAAAATTAGATATTCTACGACTTTTTTACATTTTAAAATAAGGATTATTTTTTATTTCACTTTGTAAAGTGGTTTTGTCTCCATGTCCTGGATAAATAGTCAAATCAGGATATTTTTTTATTTTTTCAATACTTTCTAACATTTCTTTATCATTACCACCAGGTAAATCAGTTCTTCCAATACTATTTTTAAAAATAAAATCACCAACAAACATAGCCTTATCTTCTTTAAAATAAATAGAAATCAAATCTTCTTTATGACCTGGTGTATAAATAACTGTAAAATTAAATGAACCAATTTGATAATCTTGTTCTTTTAAATTACTTTTATTTAAAATTAAATTTTCATCAAAATATTTTAAAGCCCCGACATGGTCAAAATGATGATGAGTTATAATTACTCCAACTACTTTTTTATCCCCAATTACTTTTTTTATTTTATCTATTTCATCACCTGGGTCGATAACTAAACATTCATTATCTTTAACTAAAACATAACAATTAGTCTCTAAATACCCAACAATAACTCTATTTATCTCCATTTTTATCACCAAATATATAATCTATTATTTTTTCCTTTAAATCACTAGGATATGGCATAGCTGAAGCCATAGGATGACCTCCACCCTGATAACTTTCCGCAAACTTATTAACTGGTTTATCTAACTTTTTTCCTCTTAAACTTACATGTTTATTGATATTGATAATCGCAACAAAATCGATTTTATCTTGATATAAGTTAGCTAAGTAATCTCCTAGTTCACTACGATACCTTTCAGCAAAAACAATACCAATATTATATCCTTTAATATTTTTAAAAATAACTTTATCTTTTTGAAATTCCAAATAATCATTTAAATTTTTATCTAAACATTTTAATATTTCTTGTTCTAAAGAGTCAAAATCAAATTCAGCATTGTTTTTTAAATATTTAGTATATTTTTCAATAAAAGTATCTTTACCATAAAATTCAAATAAATTAGCTAATTCCATAGATTTTTTTTTATCTTTAGTAAATTGCCAAGTATCATTTTCTCTAACTAATTCAGTAAAAGTAACTATACTATTTTTGTTTAAAACATCATATTTTTCCTTTAAATAATTGTAAAACAAACTAGTTCCACACTCTTTAAAACCATCATGTTCTTCTACTACTAAGGCAAAATCAAACTCATTTAAAAATTCATGAGATTCATGATGGTCAAACAGCTTAAATTTATCATGATATTTACTGTTTAAAATATTTATAGCACACTCTTTAGTAATCCCTAAATCAACAATAAATACCTGGTCATACTTAAGAAAATAATCACTATCTATTCTTTCGTTAATAAAATCACTTAAACCATCAACTTCAAATAGTTCATAATCAAATAATTCATCAGTTAAATTTAAAAGAATTACGGGAGTAATTCCATCTGGGTCGGCAATATGCGACAATAATAATTTCATTATTCACCACCTAATATTTTTTTAACAGGTCCATATGTTTTTCGGTATCCATCAATTAACCCATATTTATTTATCGCTTCAATATGTTTTTTAGTAGGATATCCTTTATGAGATTTATATCCATACATCGGATACTTTTTATCAAGTTCAATCATCATTCTATCTCTTGTTACCTTAGCGATTACACTAGCTGCCGCAATTGATATACTTTTACTATCACCTTTGATAATAGAAGTAGTTTCAACATCTAAAGAAAGGGGCATCGCATCGATTAAAACATGTTCTAAAGGTATTTGTTTTTGAACTTCTTTAATAGCTTTTTTCATAGCTAATTTAGTAGCTTCATAAATATTTACTTCATCTATTTTCTCAGGACCAATAATACCAATACCATAAGTACTATTTTTTATAATATAATCGTAAAATTTTTCCCGTTTTTTTTCGGATAATTTTTTAGAATCAGTTAATCCTTCTAGATAAAAATCATCATTTAAAACACAACAAGCAGCTACGACTGGACCAATTAGGGGACCTCTTCCAACTTCATCTACCCCTCCAATATATTTGATGTTTTTATTTTTTAGTTCTAATTCATACTTATATAAATCCATATTTCACCTTTTGACACATTTAATTTTATTTTTCATATACTTTAATAGATAGGAGTGATTTTATGAACACTGATAATAGAAATTGTAATATGCCATACCCTATTTATCCACCATATCAAATGAGTATGCCAAATATGCCTATTAATTATCAACCTTATAACAACATGTTAAGTAACAATACTTTAGAACAACAGTTTAACAATTTAGAACAACAAATTAATTTATTAGATAAAAGAGTTACCGCTTTAGAAAACAGTAGTATAAATAACAATAATTATAGTAGTTCTAACTATCAAATGATGTAAAACACCTGACGGTGTTTTTTTAATCCAAATATTTTTTTATTTCACTTTCTTTTTTATTCGCAGCTTGAGCTACAATATCGATACCAACTTTTCTAACTAAAGTAGTTAATATTCCTCTCAATTCTTGATTTTCTTTAGTAACATCAATTGCGGTATCTTTTAATTTATCTATTTCTCCATAAATTGATTTAGTAGTTGTTAAATACTTTTTAAAGTTTTTATCAACTGTTTTATATTTATGGTATAATTTTTTATATTCTTCACATAAAATATCATATTCTTGAAGTTTTTGACTATATTCTTTCATTTTAAAACGTTGACTTTCTAAATCACGCATGGCATCTTCAATCATTTTTTTTCTTTTATTAGCTTCTACTTCAAAGTTATTGATGATGTTTAAATCCTCTTGTCTACTTCTTAATTTCACTTCTTTTTCTTTCACATCATCATCCCTTCCATTTTATTTATTTTATCATATTTTTTCTTTAAAAACCACTTCTTTTAAACAATTTCTCTAATTCTATTTTTTTATAAGTTATCATGGTAGGTCTGCCATGTGGACAATTGTATGGATTTTTACATTTTCTTAAATCATTTATTAAATTTTCCATTTCTAAAATAGTTAAACTAGTATTAGCTTTAATACTCATTTTACAACTTAAAGTGGCAGCTAAATGGTCTCTAAAACGTTTTAAATCAAAATTTTTTTCTTTAGTCAAAACTGCTTCAATTATTTTATTAGTTGCTTCTTTTTCATAACCTTTAGGTAAAAAAGCTGGATGGGCTTTAACAATTATTGAACTTACTCCCCATGGTTCTAATAAAAAGCCCATATCAGTTAAAATATCTAAATTTTCTTTTAAAATGATAAAATCTGAATTAGTTAATTCAATATTAAAAGGAATTAATAAAGGAATACTAGTTTTACTAGGACTACCTAATTTTTCTAAATATATTTCATAATTGATTCTTTCTTTGGCTGCATGTTGGTCTATCAAAGTCATACCATTTTCATTTTGACATACTATATAAGTTCCAAGTACTAAACCAACTGGATATAGTTCGGGTAAATGATTTTTAACTTCTTTTTCTTTAGGATTTATCTTTTCAATTGAACTACTTTTATATAAAGGACTATCCTCTTTAACAACTCTTTCTAAATTTAAAGCTATCTGTTCTTTAGTTTGCTTATACTCAGTCACTTTATTTTCTTCTACTTTTTCTAAAGTATCATTAAAAAATGATTTATTAAACAACCCTTCATTAATAACATCTTCTTCAACTACTATATCAGGTATCAATGTTTCTTTCTTTAATTTCTTTCTTATTTCATTTTGGATTAAAGTAAGTAAATTATCAATTTTAGAAAATTTTATATCCATTTTAGTAGGATGAATATTGACATCTACTAAACTAGGGTCCACTTTTATATCAATAACTGTAATTGGATATCTATTATCTGGCTGATATGAATGATAAGCATCATGAATAGCTCTATTTAAATCAATATTTCTAACTACTCTCCCATTTACTAATGTAATAATCCCATTACGACTAGACCGATGAATTTCTGGTAAAGATATATACCCACTTATTTGATAATCATCATTAGTTGCATTAATTGGTAACATCTTTCTAGCTACATTAATACCAAATACTGAACTGATAGTTTTTAATAAATTTCCTTTACCATCGGTATTTAAAATAGTATTATTGTTATTGGTTAAAACAAATTTTATATCATTATGAGAAAGAGCTATTTTATTGACATAATCGGTAATGGATGATAGTTCTGTATATAAGCTTTTCATATGTTTTAATCTAGCTGGAGTATTATAAAAAAGTTTAGATACTTTAATACTAGTTCCTCTTTTAGCATCAGTCGTTTCGACTTTTTTTATTTTACCTCCTTGTATATTTACTAAAGTACCTTTATTACTAAAACAAGTTTTTAAAGTTACTTCACTAACACTAGCAATACTAGCTAAAGCTTCACCTCTAAAACCTAAAGTATTAATATGATACAAATCTTCTTCTTCAATTATTTTACTAGTAGCATGTCTTGAAAAACAAAGAATAGCATCATCTTTTTCCATTCCAATACCATCATCAGTTACTTTTATTTCATTTACTCCTGATTCTTTTAAATCTATCCTTATTTCTTTTGCTTTAGCATCAATACTGTTTTCAACTAATTCTTTAACTACACTAGCACACTTTTCAACAACTTCTCCAGCCGCTATTTTATTAGCTAGTATTTCATCCATCACTTTTATAAAACTCATTTTACCACCTATGTTAATTATATCATAGATAAATGTATTTTATAAAAAAAAAGAGTCTTAACTCCAAATACTAAAGATAGCTACTACCACCAAAGACATAGATAAACAAAGTGATATAGCTATAAGTAGATTACTAGCTACTTGCTCTTCTTTTTTGTTCTTATTTTTCATATTTACCTCTATTCTATTTAAAATATTACCATAACTATTTATAGCTGTCAACTAAACTATTTGTTTTGTTTTAAATTATCAATTTCTTTTTGCATAGCTGTAATCATTTTTTGCATCATTTGAATAGTTGTTTCAACCTCATTTTCTTTTATTTCTTCTAAACCTCTTTCCTGCCTTACTTGTTTATAAAAAGCATTTGTACATAGTAGTTGAGCTATTAACATTAACCAGTTACCTAAAGCATTTTGTTCATTAGCCGTTAAATCATCAAGTAATAAATACCCTATTACTACCGCACTTAAAGTGAAAGTTTTGGGGGAAACATCTGGTATTATTTTACTCATAAAATTCCCCCTTTATTCATTGTATGTATATATTTGTTTGATAATAAACTATTTTTTGAACATAAATTTTATAAAAAAAGAACATATTTTAAATATGTTCTATAAAAATAAAGTTGTTTTGATTTTTTGTAACTGTTTTATTGGAACACTGGTTATTTTAGAAATCAAAGATATATCTATTCCATTTTTAAACATATTTTCAATTAAAAGTTTTTCTGTTTTCTCTTTAGCTTGTTCTTTAGCATATTCTTTTTCGGCTTTTATTATCTTTTCATTTAATACATTAGC
>CANRBE010000072.1 GCA_947628785.1 uncultured Bacilli bacterium | reverse complement strand
GAAGATAATATAGTAGAAGATGGAAGTAGTTTAGTATTATCAAGCAGTTCAAATTATCAAAAAGTATGTTATCAAGCTATGAGTGAAACTGGAATGAAATCTAGTGTTGTATGTAGTGATGTTTATCATGTAGATACAGGACCAACTATAGTTGCAAATACTGATGAAGTAAAAGTATGTTTAACAGCTCAAAATAATTGGATAGATAACTTTCTAGTATCATATGGACCTAGTTTAAGAAAAAATAACGAATGTATGGTTGAAGGTAATTATTTAAAATGTGAAGTAACAGGACAAAATGGAAAAAAAGTAAATGCTTCAATAAAGACTTCACCAATAGGTTGTTATGTAAATTACACTCCAGATAATGCGACTTGGGATGCATTAATAGATGGAGTAGAAGAATCAGATGTTAAAACTAGTGGAATATTCAATATATATGATAAAACTTTAAATGAAGATGGAAATGAAATAGGTTCAGCCAATGGAAAAAATAAAAATGAAAGTATAACGTGCGTAAATTCATCATATAAAAATGTATATAGTGGTTGGCGTATATTTAGTGTTAATAATGAAAAAAAGCAAATTATGTTAATTCATGGAGGAACTTCAGAATGTTATTATTCTTATAATTCTAATAGAGATAATGAGTTACATATAGGAATGTCTGCTACATCATTCGAAGATGAAGGAACAGGAAAAGCATGGACAAAATATGGAAATAGTACTTTTGCCGAAAGTGTACACTATATGAATGGAGATGATTGGTTGTTAATAAATACGGTAGATGGAACAGAAAGTGGAAATGAACTTTCAAAATGTGTTCTTTTTGGTTCTGAATCTTGTGGTCGTCGTAATTCTTTATCTAGACTTGACAGTTATTATTTTATTTATGATTATAGCTTATTCTCTTGGAGTCCATATTCAGATATGATTAATTATAGTAAAACAGAAAGTAGTGGTCTTCGCCCAGTCATAGTATTAAAACCAAATGTAAAACTAGGTCAAGAATCAGGTTTACTTGGTGATGAATATAGTTTAATCACATCATAAAAAAATGCTTGTATTAAAAAATAGTGTTTATAAAATAACACTTTTTTTTTAATATAATTTTATATTGTAATTAAAAAATAATTAAAAATAAAGATATTATAAAAGAATGACTTTCGTCATTCCTTATAGTTATTATTAAATAATTTAATAAATCAAAGATTATGCTTTTTCTATCTTTTTCATGTAGCTTCTTACTTTGGAAATCCATGTACTAGGATTTTTTTGACCAGTATATTTTTTCGCCATTGCTTCAGGAGTTTTAAGTCCTTTAGAGTAATAGTTTTTATATAAAATATTTACATAACCTTCTATACCTTCGTCTAAACTATTAAATTTTTTATAACTTCCGTTAGAACCTTTTAATCCACCTAAATTGTATTTTGTTCTGACTAAGTTACTACATTTCCAAGCACAACCTGTTTCATGTAACATAACTGAAGCTGTTAAATAAGGGTCCATATTTAAAGCTAAAGCTTTTTGTGCAAACACAACCCCTTTTCCTTTTAAAGTCGATTTACTTAATAAAGTATCAATCTTACGACCTATTTCGCTGGCAGATAATCCTTTGTAATTACTTGTTGTTTGCCCTTCTTTTTTAGCTTGTTGTTGTTTTTTCTTTTCTTCAGCTGCTATTTCTTGTTGTTTTTCTGCTTCATCATTTTTAACTTTGGCTTGTTCTTTAGAAGCTACTAATGAAGCATCCCCCTCTTTAACATTACCTAAAACTTGTTCTTGTTGCATCGCAACATTAACGTTTGAAGTTTTACTTTGTGGATTTTTAGCTAATGCTACACTGTTACTCATTTTATATGCTTCTTCTTTAATAGAAGAAATATTACTATATTTAATGTTATTTTGCTTGGTGTTAATAACAATTAATGTGACTAAAATAACTATAAAGGCCATAGCCGAACCAATAGTAATTTCAATCTTATTTAGTTTCACATTTTCACCTCATTAAACTGTTACCAGCGATATAATTATAACATACATATCTGTGGTTAGTCAAATTTCAAGGTGTCAGGTTCTATTTTAATATATGCAATAATTTATAAAAAATGCTTAATTAATCTAAATTTTTAAAAGTATTATCCAAAATAGAATACAAATAAATATTTACTTTTTTGCCAGTTAAATTAGTTATATATTCTTGATAACCATGTAATTGATTTAAATAATTTTCATCTTCAATACTTTTTAACTTATAATCTATTATGTCAATATAATCTTCATATTCTAACATTAAATCAATAATTCCATGATATTCAGTATCATCTTTAGTATAAATAAATTCATATTCTTTTAAAATGTTGGCTTTTTTAATATCCTTAAGAAGGGGGGTATTTAAAAAATCATTTATTTTATTTTTATAAAAAGGTTTTAATTTAGCTAAAAAAGGTGAAGGATTTAAAAAGTCGATATTTTCTAAATATTGGTGCATTAAAAGACCGAGTTCAATATTATTTTTTTCTTCTTTTTTTAACAACTTATTTAAGGCTTTAGAAAAATGTTTTTGTTCTTTGACTTCTAAATTCCAAGGTATTTCTTCCATGATATACTTAGAATTATCATTATCTTGTTTAGTTAGCTCTTTACTTTTTATAAACTTATAGGAATCTAAAACATCATTTTTTTCAAAATTCACTTCTTGAATGTATGGAGTTAAAGTATTTTGAATAGACGCTAAAATATCTTGAAAACTTCGGTATCCTAATCTAACTTGTAAATCAATAACTCCCATTTCATCTCTTGCCTCTTCCATTTTATCAGGATAAGATGTCATAAAAATCATTTTTTCTTTAGCTCTAGTTAAAGCTACATAGAAAAGTCTAATCCTTTCAGATATTTCTTCTTTAATATACTTTTTCTTTAGTAAAGGTTTTATAATAGTTTCTTTAAAACCATCTTCAAAATAAGTAGGCGAAATACCATATTCTGAGTCAAACAAAAACTTGTTTTTCATCTCATCTATATTAAATTCTTTATATAATTCAGGAAAATAACAAATAGGAAATTCTAGCCCTTTAGATTTATGGATAGTAGTTAATAAAACTGCATCACTATCATCATGGACAGAACTTATTTTTAAATCCATTTTATCATTGATTATTTCATCCATATGTTCTTTAAAACTGATGATATCATAACCGATATTTTCAAAGTTTGAAGCAATATCTAATAAAGATTCTATTCTAGCAATTCTATTGTCGATATTACCTAAAGTAATTAATCCCTCATAAATATTAAAGTCATCAATTATTTGTTCTAATATTTTACTTGGACTAGAACTTTCTAAATTTTTAGAAATGTTTTGAGCTTTTTTAAATAAGTCAGTTTCAAAATAATTATGATTTTTAATGTTTTCAAATATTTCTTCATCAGGCATACTAAAGATGAAACTTCTAGCAATACTGACATAATAGTATTCTAATTGTTTATCATACTTTTTATTATAGATAGATATAATTAAACCTAGGATATTTTTTAAAACAACTATTTCAGTTTCTCCTTTGATATCTTCATCTTTTTCAATATTAATAGGTATTTCCATATATTCAAATAATTTTTTATATAAAGGAAATTTTGAACTTCTATCAATTAATATCGCAAAATCTTTAAAAGTAACTGGTTTTAAAACTTTGTTTTTCATATCAAATATTAAGTATTTATTTTTGATTTTATCTTTGATATCACAAGCTATATAATAAGCTTCTAATTCATCTTGTCCATATCCTAAAGATTTGTCATAATTGTATTTTATAATCGACATGTTTTCTATATTTTTAAGTTTACCTTCTGCTTCATAAGAAGTATTGCCAAAAATCATTTGATGCTCTTCAAAGTATTTAGCATTTCCAATATCATCATCCATGATTTGATTAAAAATAAAATTGATGTTATTTAAGACTTCTTTTCTAGAACGGAAATTTTTGTTTAAATCAATTTTATAACCTTTGATACCTTGTTTATATAAATCATATTTTTCTTTAAAATTTTTAGGGTTAGCATTTCTAAAACGATAAATAGATTGTTTGATATCACCAACTACATATAAATTGTTATCACTGATTAAATCTAGAAAATGATTTTGTAGGTCATTAGTATCTTGATATTCATCAACCATTATTTCTTTAAAACTGTTTTTTATTTCATTTTTGATATTTTCATGTTCTTTAATAATTTGAAGAGAATTAATTGCGACATCTTGAAATTCATATAAATCATTTTCATTTTTCCATTTTTGAATAGTTGTGGTAAGAGAAATTAAAATATTGATTATAGTATTGACAATTGGTTTTGTTTTTAAAAGTTCCTCTTTCATGGTAAGAGTTGATTCATAACTACAAAGTTCTTTTATATAGTCCCATTGTTTTTTAATCCTATCTTTTATAGTTTTAACTTCGTCACTAGATTTATTTGGTAATCTTGGAATAGTAATATTTAAATATTGTTTTAATTCTTGGTAATTTTTACTTTCTAAAACTGGTTTAAAAGTTTTAAGTATTTTTTCATAAAAACTATAATCAGTGTAATCTTTTAAAAGATTTATTAAATGACTGATAGTTTTTATTTCTTCAAATAATAATTTTTCATATTGACTAGTTAAATTGTCTAAATTATTATCATTATAAAAATTATCGACATAATTTTTTAAAAAATCTAGTTTGTTTTCTAATAAGTCCCATTTAGTATCTAAAAATAGAATAAATTTTTTAATTTCTTTATCGTTTTTAGTACAAAAATCTTTGATAAACTTAATAAAATCTTTGTCTTGATTAAGATATAAGTCATTAAATATATCATCTAGTATTTCCTTCTTTTTTAAGGAAATGATAGTACTATCAGCTATCTTAACATCTGGTCTAATATTTTTTAAGTAACCATATTTTTTTAAAATAGATAAAGCAAAACTATCAAAAGTACCAATATAGGCAGTATCTAATAGGGAAAGTTGTTCTTTTAAATTATCTTCATTATTTAATTTGTCTCTAATTCTTTCTTTCATCTCTAAAGCAGCCGCTTTAGTAAAAGTCAATATTAAAAGTTGATTGACATTAATGCCTTGTTTTAATTTATCTAAAACTCGTTCGGTTAAAACGGCAGTTTTACCACTACCAGCTCCAGCTGATACGATAATTGAAGTACCACTTTTTTTTATGGCTTCTGTCTGTTCTTTAGTAAAACTCATTTTTTTCAATTTATTCACCTCCTAAAAAGTCTAAATTTTCAGGACTTTTTAAGTTTTCAACATCTTTTTCTTCTAAATAACATATTTCTTTAAAAGGACAAAAGTTACAACTTTTATTTTTGTTATCAATTCTTTTAGGTTTTATTTCAAATTTACCATTTATAATATTGTCACTGGCTTCATCTATTAATTTATCAACATAATTAATAATTTCTTGCATTTTTTTACTTGATAAACTTTTAACTGTACTATAAAAAGTTCCATCATTTTTAATTCTTAAACCTTTTATTAGTTGACTATTTAAATAATTTGGGTCTAGTTTTTCTAATATGTCTATGTTAGTGGTTGTATATCCTTCTAATTTTAAAGCTTCTTTTTTTTGTTGTTCATAAGTATATTTGTTACTTTTACTTTGTTCTTTATTAAGTATTTTTTGAAGGTAAAAACCAATAATTTCAGGATTATTCCATTCTTTTAGCTTACTAGCTAAATATAGATAAACTGGTAATTGTAAGTTAAGACCAAATTTGATGTTTTTAAGTTCAATTTCTTCTTTTCCTGTTTTATAGTCAATAATAGTTATATAAGTTTTATCTTTATCTTCTAAAAATAGTATTTTGTCGATAAATCCTTTAAAGGTAACAGGTATTTCTTTATTTTTTAAAACAGTTATTTTCTTTTCAAATAAAGCATTAGTCAGTTTGGTATTTTTTAACTGTTCTTTGATAGTGTCAACAATAAAGTTAATGTCATCTTGTAAAAATGTTAAAAAACTTTTGTTTTCTTCTGTTAGTTCTAGTTGACATTTTTCATCTTTTAGTTTGTCAGTTTCTTCTTTGATTGCTTGATTATATAAAGTATTAGTATCTAGTGTGTTATTTTTATCAAAGGCTTTAGATAGTACGTTATGAAATACACTACCGACAAATGCTTCAAATGTGGTTTTATATTGTTCTAGTTTTAAAATAAAACTACAGTAAAATTTAAAAGGACATTTATAGTAGTTATTTAATGATGTATATGATAAAGTTATCGATTTTAAATGTTTTAATAAAACTTCTTTTTTTATTCCATTAAATTGATTATTATAAGTATGGTATGG
>CANRBE010000071.1 GCA_947628785.1 uncultured Bacilli bacterium | reverse complement strand
TCTTGATTTTTACCTTCTTGTAACCTTAACATCCTAAGCCTATATATTGTCATAAAAAATTACACCTTCCTTTCCACGCAAAAACAAAACAAATAATTCATGTTAATAACCTTAAATTTTTGCATATTCTCACCTACTATGAACATTATATCACATTTGCTCGTATTTTGGACCATGAAAATAATAATTTTATTTTTAATGTAAAAATAAGGACAGGTGATTAATATGAATTATAATCTTTACAATTTAAGAGAAGACCACGACTTATATCAAAAAGATATCGCTGAAGTTATTGGAGTTCATAAAAGAACTTACTCATCTTGGGAAACAGGAAGCAAAATAATACCTTTAAAACACTTAAATACATTATGTAATTACTACAATGTTTCAATGGATTATGCTTTAAATTTAACAACAAAAAAAACATATCCCAAAATAAAAAAAACAAAAGAATTAAATAGAAAAGAAATAGGTAGTAGAATTAAAATAATTAGAAGTGATAACAAACTTACCTTAAGAGATTTAGCCAAAGAATTAAACACTACTTCATCAACTATATCAGCCTATGAAACAGGTAAAACCCTAATACTTACAGCTTTTGCTTATCAAATATGTAAAAAATATAACATATCATTAGACTACCTATGTGGTAAAATCAAAAATAAATACCTAAATTAAATTTAAAAAAAACAAAATACATGTTATAATTTTTATGGTGAAGTAGTATGCAAAAGGAAGTATTAGAAAAAGTAAGAAAAGAATACTTAAAACTAAAAAAGGAAAAAACAAATCAAAAACCAGAATATTATCAAAATTATAAACAAGAAAATGAAAACAGTTTAATCAATCTAGCTTACGATAACGTTCCATACCCACCTTTAGAAAAAGAATTTTTTAGTAACCATGTTATGGTATATATGGGTAGTTATATAATGGATAGAAATAATGGTAATAATGACTATATTACTTATGATGGAAACCCTAAAACTTCCTACAAAAAATATTTAGATTTAGAAACATATAAAAACTATGACATTGAAATAGATAGATGTAATGAATTCGAAAGTGTTTTTTTAGTATTATACTGTACTATTAAATCAAACTGTGAATTTGAATATAGAAATGCTTTCTTTACCTTACAAAAATACTTTAAACAACAAATAATAACCCGTTCCCAAGAAGATGTTATAGACGATTTAAAAATCCTTTATGGAAAAAAAGAACCTTTTCAAAAAGAAAAAATAAAAATTAATAAAATGGAATAAAAATTTATTCCATTTTATTAATTTTTTTATCATTGACAAACAATCATTAAATGATATACTATTTATAGTATATATTAGTAATTAAAGCTAATACAGTATATACTGTATTTTTGTTTGCAAACAAAAATACTCGAAGGGAGTAAAAAATGTACAAAACAATATTTGAACTACTAGAAAAAGCAACTAAAAAACACAAAGATAAAATAGCTTTCAAAGACCCATCTAGAGAAATAACCTATCAAGACTTTGTAAAAGAAAGCAAAATAATTGGTACCAATTTATCTAAAAACAACTGGTTTAATAAACCAATAGCTATATTTTTAGATAAAAGTATCAACTGTTTAACCAGTATGATTGGGGTAAACTATAGTGGTAATTTCTATACTGTAATCGATAATAAAATGCCAACTGATAGAATAAAAAACATCTTTGATACTTTAGAACCTGTTTGTGTTATAACCGATTTAAAAAATAAAAACAAACTAAAAGATTTAACAAATAATTATAAAATAATATTAATTGATAACTTAACTAATGAAATAGACCAACCAAAATTAGATGAAATTAAAAATAGAATAATTGATACTGACCCTATGTATATTCTATTTACCTCAGGTTCTACTGGAATACCAAAAGGTACAATATTAAACCATAGAGCAGTTATAACTTATATAAGTTGGTTTATAGAAGCTATGGGAATTAATGAAAAAACTATCTTTGGTAGTCAAACACCTTTTTATTTTAGTATGTCTGTTTCGGATGTTTTCGCAACTATGGTAACAGGAGCTACTTTAAACATTATTCCTAAAATGCTATTTTCTTTTCCAGTTAAACTAATCGAATTTTTAAATGAAAATAAAATAAATACTATCTACTGGGTACCATCAGCTTTATGTATTATCGCTAACTTCAAAGCCTTAGATGTCATTTTACCAAAATACCTAAAAAAAATATTATTTGCTGGTGAAGTAATGCCAATGAAACAATTAAATATTTGGAGAAAAAAACTACCAAACATCATGTATGCTAATTTATTTGGTCCAACTGAAACAACTGATATATGTTCATATTATGTTGTAAACAAAGACTTTTTAGACCATGAAACATTACCAATTGGTAAACATTGTGATAACTGTGATTTATTAATAGTTAAAGAGGATAATACCTTAGCTAACATTAACGAAGAAGGAGAATTACTAGTAAGAGGAAGTTTTCTAAGCTCTGGTTATTATAAAAATCCAGATAAAACCAAAGAAGTATTCATCCAAAATCCAATTAATAATTCATATCCAGAAATAGTATATAAAACTGGAGATATAGTAAAAATAAATGACCAAGGAGAAATAATATATTTATCTAGAAAAGACTTTCAAATTAAACACATGGGATATCGGATTGAATTAGGAGAAATTGAAAGTGCTATTAATGCCTTACCAAACATTGATACCTGTGTTTGTATCTATGATACTAAAAATTCCAAAATAGTCTTATTTTATAAAGCAAAAGATATAAAAAAAGAAGAAGTTTTAAAACAAGCTAAAAACAAACTACCACAATATATGTGGCCAAATGAAATAATAAAAATAGATAAAATACCATATAATTCAAATGGTAAAATAGATAGAAAAAAATTAAAAAACAATTATGAGGAGGAATTATGAAACAATTAATTGAAATACTAGAAAACATTAAACCAGGAGTAGATTTTAAGAAAGAAAAACATCTTATTGATGATGAAATAATTGACTCATTTGATATAGTTACGATTGTATCACAAATAAACGAAGAATTTGATATTGATTTTCCTGTAACAGAAATAATGCCAGAAAACTTTAATTCAGCCGAAGCATTATATAAGGTAATAACTAAAATAATAAACGATTAATGGAGGAATAAATGTCATTTTTAACAATAAAATATGCCCTATTTCTCTTTATAGCAATTCTTATATATTACATATTTCCAAAAAAATATAGATGGATTACCTTATTAATAAGTAGTTATATCTTTTATTACATATCAAGTAAATTTTTAACAATTTTCTTACTAATAAGTACTATAACTATTTATCTAGCGGGTTTATTTATAAACAAAATAAATATTAGTGAAAAACAATTATCAAAAAATATAAAACCAGAAGAAAAAAAACAATATAAAAATAACATAAAAAAACAAAAAAGACTTATTGTTTTACTAACAATAATAATTAACTTTGGTATATTAGGAGTACTTAAATATTCAGGTTTTGCTTTAAATAATATAAACCATCTTTTATCTATTTTTAATACTCCACCAATGCCTATAATGACTTTTGTTTTACCACTTGGTATTTCTTACTATACCTTAATGGCTTTAAGCTATGTAGTTGATGTTTATCGAGGTAAATTAAAAGCAACCAAAAACTTTGGTAAATTAGCTCTTTATCTTTCATTTTTTCCCCAAATGATTGAAGGACCAATATCAAAATTTGACCAGACAGCTAAAAGTTTATACGAAGGTCATAAATTTAAAATCGATAACCTAATATATGGAATATCTTTAATTATTTTAGGGGTCTTTAAAAAACTTGTAATAGCTGATCGAGCTGGAATATATGTAAATAATATATTTAAAACTACCCCTCATGGATTACCCATGTTTTTAGGAGCAATATTATATACTTTACAAATATATGCCGAATTTTCTGGTTGTATGGATATTGTCTTAGGTAGTGGGAAAATGTTTGGAGTAAATTTACCCGAAAACTTTAAACGTCCTTTCTTTTCCAAAAGTATTCAAGAATTTTGGAGAAGATGGCATATAACTTTAGGAGCCTGGATAAAAGACTATATCTTCTACCCTATTTCTTTAAGCAAACTAAATATGAAAACAGGTTCATTTTTTAAAAAGCATTTACCTAAATCATTAGCCAAATTTTTAATAGTAGCTTTCCCTTTATTATTTGTTTGGTTATATAATGGTATTTGGCATGGAGCTAGTTTTAAATATATTGCTTATGGTTTATATTATTATATTTTAATAATGATTGGTATATTACTTGCACCATTACTTTTAAAAATTAGAACCAAGCTAAAAATAAACCAAGAAAATATTATTTATAAAATATATGAAATGTTAAGAACAACTTTATTTGTAGTTATTGGGATGATGCTTTTTAGGTCTCATTCATTAATGACATTTATAAAAAGCTTTATGAATTTATTTAAAAAAGGACCTATTAATATTATGGATTTTGGTTTAAAGCCATTTGATTTTATTGTTTTAATAATTTATATTATTGCCTTAATAATTATTGGAATATATCAAGAAAAAGGTATTGTTATTTATGATAAGATTAAAAAACAAAACATCTTTATAAAATATTTAATTTATTTTGTCGCTATTATCAGTATAATAATTTTAGGTATATATGGTAAAGGATATGATACATCTAGTTTTATCTATGGACAATTTTAATTAAACAACTTATAGAAAGGAATTAAAATATGATTAAAAAAATAATATCATTTATAATTTTTATAATAGTAACTATTTTGACATTATATATCATATCACCTATTTTTATACCTAAATGGACTAAGAGTGAGGATAATTACATTACTAAAATTGTCAGAGGTTATTACGCTGAAAAAGATAATTCATTAGATATATTATTTATGGGTAATAGTGATATGTATCGTGGGATGATGCCAATTTATTTATGGAATGAATATGGAATAGCTAGTTACTCTTATACATCATCTGGTCAAAGAATGTGGACTGCCTACTATGTTTTAGAAGATGCTTTAAGAAGTCAGAATCCCGATATAATAGTATTTAATGTCGACTCATTTAATTTTGTCAATCATAGTTCAGAATCTTGTTATCGTAAAGCTTTTGATAATATGCAATTATCACTTACTAAATTAAAAGCAATAAATGACCCCATATATGAATTTTCCTTATTTGATAAACTATCATTTATTTTCCCAGTTTTAAGATATCACTCAAGAATATCAGAATTAACTAAAGAAGATTTTAAAGAAGCCTATGGGTACCATACTTTTGAAACTAAAGGCCAAGATATGAGTGCGGATATAAAACCGTTTGAAGCTAAAGATATTTATATGGAAAATAGATATGAAACTGTAGCATTTCCAGAAAAAACTAAAGCTTATGTTAATAAAATAGTAAATTTATGTAAGAAAAAAGATATTAAACTAATACTAGTTGAATTACCATCAGGTGATTCTTGGTCATACGCTAAAAATCAAACTATGACTAAATATGCCAAAGAAAAAAATTTACCATTTTTAGATTTTAACTTATTACTTGATGAAATGGATTTTGATTGGAATCACGATACCGCAGATGGCGGAGACCATTTAAATATTTATGGAGCTTTAAAAGTAACTAAATATATGGGTAAATATTTAAAAGAAAACTATGATATCAAGGATAGAAGAAAAGATAAAAACTATGCTGATTGGTTTGAAACAAGTAAAATATATAATAAAAATAGAAAGAATTTAATCAATGGAGTATAAAATAATATTTATAAATAATAATGATATATCATATGACAATTTGAAAAAAACTTATCTTAAATTAAATAACCAAGATAAAAATAGAGTTTTAAAAATAAATAAATCAAAAAAAATAAGTTTTTTAACTGGTCGTTACCTACTATCAAAAGAAAACATTGATATATCAAAAATATACTATAATTCAAATAATAAGCCTTTAATAAAGGGCTTATATTTTAGTATTAGTCATTCATTCAATTATACTATTTTAGTTATTAGTAATAAAAACATTGGAATAGATATGGAAAAAATAAGAAAGATAGATAACAAAACTATCAAATATATTTTAAAAAACAAATATGATATAAATAAAAAAAACTTAAACATTTTATGTTTAAAAGAATTTACTAAAAAAGAAGCATATATAAAACTTAAAGGATTATCTTTAAAAAATATCGATGACAATTTAAAAAATTATACTTTTAAAACTTTTGAACATAATAATTTTATTATAACTATTTGTACTAAACTATGATATAATCTCAAATTTAACACTTTTAGAAGTGAAAAAGTTCTTAGAACCTTAAATGATAAGGCTTTAAGAACTTTTATTGT
>CANRBE010000070.1 GCA_947628785.1 uncultured Bacilli bacterium | reverse complement strand
CTTCTTTATATTGGCAAATTTGCTTATATTAGGTAATAAACTATTTTTAATATTAACTACATAAACATTATCAAAAATATTTTTTTCTTTTATTCTCTTATAAACTATATCGTAATTATTAAAGGTATCAGTTATTATTAAATCAACTTGATCTTCACTTAAAGAAAATTGGTGTTTCAGATAAAGAGATATAATAAATTGATAAGGTGTTTGAACAATTATTACTTTTTTCATAAACTATCCTCCTGACTACCGATATATAATAATCCAGTCATAGTTAAATAACAGAAAATTCCAAAGATTTGATGGATATTACATACGTAAGATTCTACTAATGATGAAACAAGTAAAATAATAAGTATTCCAATTATCAATATTTTCTCTCTTCTTCTATTTAAAGATAAAGCCTTTTTTATTATCCATATATAAATTATGAAAAAACCTATTAAACCTAAAATACCATTTTTTATTAAAGTGTTGATAAAGCCAGCTTCATAACTTCCACCCCAAGCATCATAATAACCTTTAGAAAGTAAAAAGCCTCTTATATTAGCCATATATGTTTTACTTTTATCCGCAAAAGCCATTTCTGCATAACCAAAGAAAAGATGAAATTTGTCTTTTTTGACCATATCTATATAATTTTCAATACCTCTTATTCTAAATCCATAAGTATAGCTTTTTTTCAAAAAGTTATTATAAGTAAAATATCCACCTATTATTATTAAAACAAAAATCATACACGTAATAACTACTTTTAGTCCCAAAGTAAATTTTTTTTCAAATATTTTACTTTTTTCTTTATCAAATAATTCCAATATAATAAATAGAACAAAAAATATTAAACCTCCTTTAGATATAGAAATTATTTGCAATAAAGTAAGTATAAAAAGCATAACTAAATCAATATTTTTTTTCTCTTCGTGGCGATAATAAAATATTATTCCCATAAATGAAGCTAAAGCAGTTGTTGAAAGCATATTTTTCATCTGCATTCCACCAGTAAAACCATATCTTAATGGAATAAATAAAATATTATCATAGATAGGTTCTAAAACAGTTGTATTAGTTATTAAACAAATTAAGGTATTAGCTATAACTCCAAAAAACATTCCATAAGCGGCATCCCGCATATATTTATATCCGTTTAAATAAAATCTAGAAAAAATCATAAAAGTAGATAATGAAACCATAGTAAGAACTAACCTTAATATAGAAGTAATCGGTAACTGTTGAAGAATTATCCCAATAGAAAAAAGAATATTAGAAATAATAAATAAAATAACATCAGACTTCTTTTTATAATTTTTCTTTTTAAAAAAGAAAATTAAAATTTCTAAAGTTAAAAGACCCAAAGCAAAATATTCAAAATATGCGCTTATTTTTTTATCAATTAAAAATCGACAATTGGCTACAATGAGCATAAAAAATGTAAAAAATATGATATGTGATTTAGTTATTTTCATATATAGCCACCTTTCAAACTAACTTCTTTTTTTATTTACTATTTTGGCTCCAATAAGTGCTAAAGTATATAGATGCATTTTAAGTAAAAGTAAAAATCCTTTAGCAAATATTGGTAAACATTTAAATGAGATACCTTCTAATGATTTATTTTTCTTTATTTCAACTTTTATATGTTTTCTTGCTTCAAATAGTTTTCTATGACACTTTACTTCATGAAAAACTGCCATAATTAACCAATAAGCTTTAAAGGCATTTATTTGATTTTCTATTGTTTTAGAATAATTACCAATATTTTTTTCAATGTAAGATGTAAGTAACTGATTATTTTCAAATCTATTTTTATCATAACTATTTATAAATGAAGTTGTGTTTAACTGATTGTATTCATAAAAAACTTGATTAATAAAATAAACTTTATTTGAATATAATAAACATTCAAATACAAAAGCATTATCTTCTCCCATTTTTATTCTTTCATCTTGGCAATAATGTTTCATTAATAATTCTTTTTTGTATATTTTGTTCCAAGCTACAGGAAAAACTAAACCTTTACAAAAGCTTTTCCTATTGTCATACATCATAAAAGGATATATATATTTTTCTAGTTTTTTCTTATCATATAATCCATTTTTTATGTCAAAATCTAATATTTGATTGTGATTTTTAAAAACTCTTTCCGCATTAAATACTACCATATCTAAATCTTTATTATCAGTTATAATTTTATTTACTTCTTCTAGTAAATTTGGTCTTATAAAGTCATCACCATCAACATAACAAATATATTTACCTTTGGCATTTTTAATACCAATATTTCTAGCAGATACTAATCCCCCATTTTTTTTATGAATTACCTTTACTCTCTTATCTTTTCTTTTAAATTCATCACATATTTTAGGGCAGTTATCAGGAGAACCATCATCAATTAAAAGTAATTCAAAATTCTTATAAGTTTGATTTAAAATACTAGTTATACATTTTTTTAAATATTTTTCTACTTTATATATTGGTACAATAACCGTAAACATTGGTTTCATTTTATCACCTTTCATATAGTTCTAATGTTTTTAAAACAACTGTATCCCAATTATATTTATTTAAAATAAATTGTTGAGATTCATCTTTATATTTTTTGACTGTTTTAGAATTGTCACAAAGTTTTTTTAAAATTTTAGTTAAGTCTTCAATATTAGATTTTTTAAAAGTGAATCCCTTATCCTCTATTACTTCTTTACATTCAGAAATATCAGATGTAAGACAACAATTGCCATAACTCATGGCTTCTAGTAAACTAATTGGCATACCTTCTATTTCACTAGGTAAGATGTATATATAAGCATTGCTATAAAGTTCATCTAATAATTTACCTTGAACAAAACCAGTAAAAATTATATTAGGATTATCTTTTGCTTGTTCTTTGATTTCATTTACATAAATATCTGTATCACTACCTCCACCAGCAATTACCAATTTTTTATTTATATTAGCTTTACTATAAGCATCTATTAAATAGTGAATCCCCTTTTCAGGGACTAACCTTCCTAAATATAAAATGTAATCATCTTTTTTTAATTTATATTTTCTAGTTATTATATTTGGTTTTAAAATATTTGGTTTATTTACTCCATTTGGTATAAAATTAACTTTCCTATTATAAGTATCTTTATAATATCTTTTGACATTTTCACTTAAAACTATTATTTCATCGGCATACTTAACCATCATTTTTTCACCAAATTTTAAATATTTAATAGCAAAACCACCCCATTTGGCTCTTTTAAAGTCTAAACCATGAACAGTAGCAATTACTTTTTTCTTAGTAAAAATCTTGATAAGAGGTATCATTGCACAAGGCCCTAAAGCATGATAATGAACAACATCATATTTAGAAAACATAACTTTAATAGTTGCAAAAAAGGAAGATGTCAAAGCAGCTAGTCCTTTTTTATCAATTGTAAAAACTTTTTTTAACTTAACACCTTTATATTCTTTTTTATTTTCTATTTTTTCATTTTTATTGGCAACATGTTTTCCTCCACGGTTATAACATGTTACTTCATGTCCTTTTTTTACCATACGAGTAGAAAGCTCTTCTACTACTATTTCAACTCCACCTTCACGGGACGGGATTCTTTTTTGTCCTATCATTGCTATTCTCATTTGGTATCAACCTCACTTTATTTATTAAAATTATTGATAATTTATTAATGATAATGGAAAATATTATGGTTATAAAAATTACTAAAAATATATAAATTCCTGAGTTAAACTTAACATTTAAACTTCCTAATATTTTAAAACTTACATATTGAAATAAATATATTTCATATGAAATATTGCCTAAAAACTCTAATGCTTTATTTCCTAATTTAACTTTCATAATAACTTCTAATAACAATATTAGTAAGAAAAATGAAAGTAGTATTTTTAGTAAATAATCTCCGAAAAAATATACTGGTTTAAATTTCAAATATAATATTCCAAGTAATAAGGAAATTATTAAAGTAATTAAAAGTTTTATTTTATAATTTTTGTTAAACCAAATTTGACATTTTTTTAAGTAGTTATAAAGTAAAATACCATAAATAAATCCTATACTTTCGGTATGCCATCTAATCAAAATTTTATAAGGTGTTAGTTTACTTATAAAACTACAAATAATTATAATTAAAATAACAATCTTATCTTTTGAAGTTTCATATATTTTTAATTTGTAAACAATATAGAATATTAAGTAAAAAAATAATAATACTAAAACCCAATCATTGATATCAATTAAATCAATCAAGAAAATTTTTTTATGATTTATACTACTGACTATTACACTAACAATATTTATAAGAAACATTGGAACCAATAATTTTGGTAATCTTTGTGGCCAAAATTTTTTTAAATAGTCTTTTTTATTTTCTACTCCATATTTTAATCCATAAGCAGAACTTAAAAAGAAAAATGTAACTCCTATATAGGCAAAACTTCCAACCAAATCTTGAATATTATTTTGATAATTATTAGGTATATGAACTAATATAATAATAAGGCAAAAAATTCCTTTTAAGATTTTAGTATCATAAGATGTAAAGATGTCATCTCTTTTTCCTATTTTAATATTAAATAAAATAGATATTAGAAATATTATTAGAAGAAAAATCATTATTAAATATGTCAACATAAATTTTCCTTATTTTTTCAATTGCTTTTTGATATCTTCATTAACTATTTCTTCACCAGTTTTATTTTTTAGTTGTTCTTTTGATTCTTTGGATAAACCATCATTAGCTTGACAGTTCATATCGCAAGTTGAACAAGCATCTAATTCTTTTTTTGTTACTTTTCCCTCTTTAAAATCTCTTACTATTTTATTTTCATACATAGAATATTTTTGTTTTTTATAAAATCTTAAAAATTTGTGTCTAATTACCCACCAAGCAGGTACCCAAATGTATTTATGCATAGCAGGTGAAACTGAACCTATCATCCAACAATTTCTATCACAATGTCTTACATCATTTCTAACCTTTTCCGCTTGTTTAGAATTCCATAATTCATCCCAAGTTTGTTTATTTAAATTACCCATAACTTTTTTTTCTTTAGTTCCATTACATGGCATTACATCACCATATGGATCAATAAAAAAAGTATCAAAAGCCATATCACAAGGTAGTAGTCTTTTTTGACCATATATATAGTTGATTAAACCATGATTGAAATAAGCTCGAAACCATTTTTTTGGTGAATTTGATTTTAACAATTCATTGATTAGGTTTTCAAATTCTTTAGCGACCATTTCTCTATCATGAATAATATTTTTAGATTCTACAAAGTAAAAACTATTATGTAAGGAAGCAGTCGCAAATTCCATATTAAGTTCATTAGATAACTTATATAAAGGAACTAAGTCTTTAGCATTCATATCTTGGACAGTCATACCAAATCCAACATCAGGATGTTTCATTTCAACTAATTTTTTTAAGGTTGAATATCCTTTATTAAACCCATCTTCTAATCCCCTAATTTTATTATTTGTTTCTTCTAAACCTTCAATAGATATTCTTATTCCTACATTAGGAAATTCTTGGCATAGTTTTATAATTCTATCAGTAAAAAAACCATTAGTTGATATTACTATCCTATCTGATTTTTTATATAGTTCTCTTACTATATCAGCTAAATCTTCTCTGATAAAAGGTTCTCCTCCAGTTATGTTTGTAAAATACATATTAGGAAGTTTTTTTATTGTTTCAATACTTATTTCTTCATTTGGTTTTGATGGACATTTATATCGATTGCACATTGTACATCTAGCATTACATCTATAGGTAACTATTATTGTTCCATTTAATTTTTTCTTACTCATACTTCTTCTCCTTTTTACTTGGCATCTTTACCAAAAATAACTACTTTAAATGTTTTTAGAAATATTTTTATATCCAGTAATAGGGAAAAATGATTGGAGTAATATTGTTCTAATTTAAGTCGCTCTTTAAATGAGCAATTACTTCTTCCATTTACTTGCCAGTATCCTGATAATCCTGGTTTTGTTTTAACAATATCTTTGTAATAATCTCCCATATCGTCTTTTTCTCTTGGTAAATATGGTCGATTACCAATTAAAGACATATCACCTAAAAATACATTTATTACTTGAGGTAATTCATCAATAGAAAATTTTCTTATTTTTTCTCCTACTTTGGTGATACGTGGATCATCTTGAAGTTTTTTATTTTTTTTATATTCTTTAGCCATTGGTCCATTTTCTTTTAGTATTTCTTCTAATATTTCATCGGCATTAACAACCATTGACCTAAATTTATAAAATTTAAATATTTTACCGTTTTTTCCAATTCTTTCTTGAGTTATTAATATTTTATTAAAGTCTCCTGTTATAACATAACAAATTTTAACTAAAATACTAATAGGCATTAAAATTATTAGTCC
>CANRBE010000069.1 GCA_947628785.1 uncultured Bacilli bacterium | reverse complement strand
GTGGCAGCTATTTATGATTTAGTTATTAGTGATATTAATTGTGCGATAGCTTTAGCTGGTATTAGAGGTGGTAAAAAAGATTCTATTTTACCTGATACAACGGGTGTTTTATTAGAAATTGCTAATTTTACAGCTGGTACAATTAGAAAAACTGGTAAAAGATTTGATGAAAAAACTGATGCATCAATTAGATATGAAAAAAATATTGATACTGAAAGGGTAGACCTTGGAATATCTTTAGCTTTGAAATTATTTAAAGAGTTATTTCCAGATAGTAAAATAGTAGCTTATAAGGATGAATATCCTATTAAAACCAAAAGAATTGAAATAGATGTTCCTCAAGAATTTTTAAATGTTAGATTAGGTAAGGTTTTAGATAGAAAAGAAATAGAAAAAGTTCTTACTAACTTAGGATATGAAATAAAATATAAAAATGATATTTATCATGTAAAAGTACCAGTATGGCGTTCTACTGGTGATGTATCAATTAAAGATGATGTCATGGGAGATATTGCGAGATTACTTAGTTTTTCTAGTTTTGAAGCTAAACCACTTACTATTTCTTTTGAACATGCAGTAAGACAAAATAAAGTATTACTAGAAAGAAGATTAAAAGAGTATTTAGCTTTTAGATGCGGTTTTAATGAAATATATACCTATCCTTGGGTGGATGAAAAATATAATAAAGCAGCATCTATCGATACTAGTAAATCAGTTGTTTTAGCTACTCCACCAGCTCCAGAACAAGCTTTTTTAAGAAGTTCATTAATACCAGGTATGTTAAAAGCAATATCAGATAATTTAAGATATTATGATGATTTTAGATTATTTGAAATGGCACAAGTGTTTACTAAAGGAAAATACCATGAGTCAAGTGAAGATGAAACTTTGCCAGTTCACAAAAAGATGTTGACTGGGTGTATTGTATCAAAAGATGCTAAAAAAATATTTTTTGACATTAAAGGTGTAATAGAAAATATGGCTAGATATTGTCAAATGGAGGATATTACTTTTGAAGTTAGAGAAAAGCCAAGTTGGGCTGATGTTAATGCTTATATAAATATTTTATATAATAATAAAATAATTGGTTCTCTTGGATTAGTATCTTTTATGGCGATGTCAAGTGCTAAAATAAAAAGAACTAATGTAGCTTGTTTTGAAATTAATGTTGACGCACTTGTTCCTTATAATTCAAGAACTAATGAATTTAAACATTTACCTCAAGTACCTTTAGTAGAAAAAGATTTAGCTATATTGGTTGATGAAGAAATATTATGGTCAGATATTTCTAAATTAATTAAATCTAAAGTAAATGGATTAGAGTTTATTGAAGAATACCATGGTAATCAAATACCTGATGGTAAGAAATCTATTACTTTTAGAGTTAAACTAGGAGATGGAGATAAAACTTTAACTAGTGATGAAATTACTAAAGAAATAGATAAAATATTAAAAACTTTAAATAAAATGTGTGGAGCTATATTAAGAGAAGAATAAAATACCATTTTAAATTTGGTATTTTTTTAATATGAAAAATTTATGAAAAAAATATAATAAAAGGTGTTGTTTTTAAATGAAAAGTTTTTTAATTTTTACATAAACTTAAATAGGTGATTGGATGTTAAGATATAAACTTTGTTTAGTCATATTTTTTATATTACTTATATTTCAAATCCATTTTGTCCAGGCAGAAAATAGGGGTTTACCATTATTTGGCAAAGTCATATACCTAGATGCTGGTCATGGATTTCGTGATCCAGGAGCTTTATATCAGGGTGTTTATGAAAAAGATATTAATTTAATAATTACAAAAAAACTAGAAAAAGAATTATCTAGAAATGGGGCAATAGTTTATATGACTAGATATGATGATATTGATTTATCAATTAGTGGATATACGACTAGAAAAAGAAGCGACTTATCTAATCGGGTCAAAATGATTAACGAGTCAAATTGTGATTTATATTTATCAATCCATTTAAATGCTGAAGAAACAGGAGTATGGCAAGGTATTCAAACATTCTATGATGATGTCAATAAAGAAAATGAAAAAATAGCAAAATTTTATCAAAATAAATTTATTAAAAAATTAAAAACAACAAGAAAATATAAACAAATAAAAGATGTTTACTTAAATAAAAATGTAACAAGACCAGGTATTTTAATTGAACTAGGATTTTTAAGCAACGGTAATGAAAGATATTTGCTTAAACAAACTTGGTATCAAGATAAGCTAGCTAAAATAATAAGTGATACAACCGTAGAATATTTTAACTAACGTCTATTTTTAATCCAATTTTCAGTTTTATTTAATTCTTCTAAATTATCCATCTTAGTTTTTACTCCATCTCTTTCATCTTTTAAAAATTTCATAAAATTTTCATGAGATAATTTAAAAGCTTGTAAATATCCTTTTAATTCTACAATAACATTCTTTTTCCATGACTGCTCATTAGTTGTATCTATCTTATCCTTCTTAATATCATAAAACATTTTTCCATCTTTACAATTTAAATATAATTTTACTTTTTCTACTTGCATATCATCTAATTTACATTCGCCACTATAAATAACAGCATTATCATATTCTTTTCGACAATTAAACTTAGCTAATTGTTCATATGTCGGTTTGATTTTTATAGCAGTTAGTTCTAGTTTTGGAGTTAAATTACAAGCTAAAGTATCAAAAGAAGGTATTCCAGCAAAAAAATGAACCTTGTTATAAGCATAAGGAATAAATTTTTTGGTTGGATTTAAAACTTTGTCTTTTAAAATCTTATCAGCATTTTCATTACTGGTAATATGATATAGACCTTTATCTATAATTTTTAAAAAAAGTTCATGATTTTCATAAACAGGTGGTTGATAAAACATAGCCATTGTATTAATGAATGTACTATGAAATGAAAAACCATTTAAAACCTTAAAACTGTCAAGTATTGTCATACTATCACCTTTAATAAAATTATAACAAAAATATCACAAAAAAAACATATTTTTTTAAAAGCAGCTATGATATAATGGTAATAGTATGGAGGAAATCATGTTAAAAAAAATATTCAGAAGTATTGAAGAACAAATTGAAATATTAGAGTCCAAAGGACTTGTTATAAATGATTATGAGAAAACAAGTAATATATTACTTAGAGAAAACTATTTCTTTTTGAGTGGTTATAGACATTTATTTATGGAAAATTATAAAGACAATGAATTTATAAAAGGAACGACTTTTGAAGAGCTTTATGCGGTATTTAATTTTGACCGTCGACTTAGAAATATTATGTTTGGTTATATACTAATAGTTGAAAACAATATGAAATCAATTATCAGTTATCAACTTTCTAAAAAATATGGGTATAAAGAAAAGGATTATTTAAATTTAGAAAACTTTAATCAAGATGCCCTAAAAGCAAGACAAGTACATGATGTTATCAATAAAATGAAAAGACAAATAAGAGTTAATGGACAACAACATAGTGCAACTATGCATTATTTAAGTAATTATGGATATATTCCAATGTGGATTTTAGTTAAAGTATTGTCCCTTGGTATTGTTTCAGAATTATACTCTATTTTAAAAGTAGAAGATGCGAGAATGATTGCTAGTGAATATGGACTGGAAGTTGATACATTAGGTATTTATTTATCAGTTTTAGCTAATTTTAGAAACTTATGTGCTCATGAAGATATTTTATATGACCATCGAACTCAAAAAGAAATACCTAGTAATAAATATCATCAGAAATTAAATATTCCAATGACTGATGGTCATTATGATTATGGTAAAAATGATTTATTTGCCTTAATCATAATATTAAAATGTTTATTAACTGATGATGAATTTAGAGAAATGATTTATTCAGTCGGTTATGAAATGGACGTTTTAGATGGAAAAGTAAATACTGTACCACTTTCTAAAATATTAAACAAAGTTGGTTTTCCAGATAATTGGCGTGAAATTGTAGAATTATAAAGGAGGCTAAATGTGAAAGAAAAACAAAAATATCTTTTAACAATTTTAATTACTTTATTTATTGGGATAATTGGAACTACTTACGTTTACCAATTTGTATTTAAACCAGAATCAACTGTTAAAACAGTTAAAGATGTATCTATCAGTGAAGCTAATACTTTAAAAAGTTCGATAGCTAAAATATATGATGCAGTTTTGTTGATAGAAACATACGAAGATGGGAGAATAGTTAGTTCTGGAACAGGTTTTATTTATAAAAAAGATGATAAAGTTTCATATGTTTTAACTAATCATCATGTAGTTGATGGAGCAGACCAAATTAAAGTAACTTTTAATAGTGGAAAAACAGAAGAAGCTAATTTTAAAGGTAGTGATGAGTTTACTGATTTAGCAGTTTTAACAATTAGTAATACTAATGTTACTACCATAGCAACTATAGGAGATAGTTCAAAATCTGAGCTAGGTGATACCGTATTTACAGTTGGTTCTCCTTTAGGTAGCAAATATATGGGAACTGTTACTAAAGGTATTTTATCAGGAAAAGATAGACAAGTTACAGCTAGTGGTAGTGATGGTAACTATATCATGGATGTTTTACAAACCGATGCAGCTATTAATCCAGGTAATAGTGGTGGTCCACTTTTAAATATCAATGGTGAAGTAATTGGTATTACATCAATGAAATTAGTCGAAGATGAAATTGAGGGAATGGGATTTGCTCTTCCAATAGAGGAAGCTATGTCTTTTGTTGATAAATTAGAAACAGGTAGTAAAATTGTTAGACCGCTAATTGGTATTCAAGCTATTGATGCTGCTAAAGCTATTTATTATAATAGTGGTGATTTTAGAGATTGGATTACTGGTGATATTAATGAAAATAGTGAGGCTAAAGGAGTATATATTACAAAAGTTGAAGACAATAGTCCAGCAAGTAAGGCTAAATTACAAGCGGGTGATGTAATTACTAAAATAGACAATATTGAAATAGAAGATATGGCTCAATTTAGATATAATTTATATAAACATAGTGTTGGTGATACTATTAGTATTACTTATAAGAGAAATGATAAAAGTTCTACAGTTAAATTAAAATTAACTGAAGGATTAGACTAAAAATAGTGATGATTATTCTTCATCACTATTTTTTGAATCTTCAAATAATAAAGCAACATCGATATCGAGAACTAGGGCTATTCGCCATAATGTTCCAAGAGAAAAAGTTTGATGATTTTTTTTACTTTCAATGTTACTGATAAATTGAGTTGAATATCCCATTTTTTCTGCTAATTGATTTTGAGTTAAACCTTTTTGCTCTCGCAATCTTTTAATATTTTTGGATACAAGTTCATAAATGTAATTTTCATCATTTTTTTGAAACATATGCTATCACCTAATTCTAATTTTCTCATTTTTTTATCTAAAATAAATTACACTGTTCGAGTACGTTATAAAAAAGCTATTTTAAATAATGTCAAGATACTATTTTAAATATTATATCTATAAGATTTTAAGAAAAATGTAGAATTTTGTCGAACCAAATAAAAAATTTTTAATAAAAAAAGGCTTTATAGCCAATATTTTAAGTAAAAGTTAAAAACGTAAAGTAATTTTTTTCTTGTTAGTGGTAATAAAACCTTCGTCTTTTAAATTTTTAATTTCCCGCATCATAGCACTTCTATCTATTGATAAATAGTCGGCTAAATCAGTAAAAGAAAATGGTAAAGTAAATGTTTTACTGTTTTTCTTTATAGCTAAAATATTAAAATATTTTAATAATTTTTCTCTGATTGAACGTTTACCTAAAACTTCTATTTTTTCATTCATACTAGCTATTTTATTAGCTAGTAATTGTAACATATTGTTAATAAGTAAATTGTGACATACACAGTTTTTTTTACATCTGTTTATTAGTTTATTATAATCGATAAATAATATTTCGCAGTCGTTAATAGCTACAATAGATTGTTCATTACTACTAGTAGGAGTAAAAATTTCTCCAAATAAATCACCAACTGTTAAAGTCTCAAGTAAAGTTCTATTACCGTCATAATCATACCTAATTAAATGGGCACTTCCTTTTAAAATGATACCGACCATATTGACATTACCTAAGTTAGAAATGATAGTTCTATCCTTTTTGTAAGTAATATAATTGGCGTTAAAACAGTGCATCATTCTTTTAACTTCTTCATTTTCAATGTTTTTAAAAATATCTAAATTTATCATGTAAACCTCCTAAAAATTTTTTTTCGTTGTAATAAAAGGGCTAAACATATTATATCAATATTTTGTTGCATTTGCAACAAAATATAAAATTTATTAGTGCTATAATGAAGTTGGCTAAAAGAAAGGTAGGGAGTCAAAATGAGAATAAAAGGATTACAAAAATTGACATTATTAGATTATCCTGAACATGTTGCTTGTACTATTTTTACAAGTGGCTGTAACTTTCGATGTCCGTTCTGCCATAATGCATCTTTAGTGACAAAAAAAGATGAACATTATATTGACGAATCAGAAGTTTTGTCCTTTCTAAAAAAAAGGGTAGGGATATTAGATGCCGTTT
>CANRBE010000068.1 GCA_947628785.1 uncultured Bacilli bacterium | reverse complement strand
AAACAGTTAATAGTTGATTATCTCCATTTTGATTTTGAAATAAAAACTTTTGAAATCAAAAACTCAGAACAATTTATTGATAATGTTTTTGAAAGGAGGAAAGTATTAGATATATATGTTTTGATAAATGGAACTGAACATATATCTTTAGAATTAAATAACTGTAATTATAATACAGTTAAATTAAGGAATATCATGTATGCCAATAAGATATATAATACTTTTATCAAGCCAGGAGAAAATTTGAGTGAAATAAAAAAACATCATTTATATCAACTAAATTTAAATGTTTGTCCAACTATTAATGAGCCAGATAAAAGAAATGTTAGGATATGTGATTTAAAGACTAAAGAATTAATAGCGGAAAATTATGAAATAATAACTGTAAATCTTGGCAAAATGGATAAAACAGGATATAATAAGAGTAAAGAAAACGCTTGGAATATAATCATAAATAGTAAATCATATGAAGAAATGGAAAAATTTTTAAAAAACATCTTTGAAATAGAAGATACAAAATATTTTATGAAGGAGGAAGAAAAAATGCAAAGTGATGAAGTATTATTAAATGATTGGGATGCCGAAATATTAAATAAAAGAATTAATGAAGCCGAAAAAGAAGCTGCCAAAGAAGAAGGAATTGAAATAGGTGAAGAAAGAGGAGAAGCTCGAAAAGAAAAAAATTTG
Organism: uncultured Bacilli bacterium; assembly: GCA_947628785.1. Classification (GTDB taxonomy): domain Bacteria; phylum Bacillota_I; class Bacilli_A; order RF39; family UBA660; genus HGM10857. The sequence continues at coordinate 5,853 of CANRBE010000068.1, read as the reverse complement.
ATTGAGAACATGTTTAAAAATGGGGCAACCATAGATTTTGTATCTAAAGTAACAAGTGTCCCAATAAAACAGTTACAAAAAATAAAAACAAGTTTATTTTTATAGAATACTAAGTATTCTTTTTTTTGGTAAAAAATATAAAAATAAACTTATTTGATGTTTAGTTTACAAATATTTGACAAACAGGCAAATCATTTTAGCTAAAATCTATACTTATTGTCGAAAAAATGCTATAATATTATCGATAATAGGTAGGTGGTACTATGAAAAAAACAATATCATATTTAAGTTGTTTATTGGTGTCATTTTTTACTATTTTAAGATTAGTTAGTGCAGCAGGAACTGGATATATAAATGGAACTGGAGTTAGATTAAGGTCAGGCCCAGGAACGACTTATAGTAATTTAAAGACTTTAACGATTGGTGATAGTTTAACTATATTGGGTGAAAAAAAGGCTTCAAATAGTGGATGTAACACTAATCTTTGGTATAATGTTCGATATGGTTCAACAGAAGGATATGTATGTTCAGAATTTGTAACTTTAGATTTGTCTAATAGTACAGTAACTGATAAAGATTTTGCTCAGAACCTAAAAAATCAAGGATTTCCTGATAGTTATGTTAATGCCTTAACTATATTACATCAAAAATATCCAAATTGGGTGTTTAAACCACTTAAAGTATCAACTGATTTTAATACGGTTGTAAGTAAAGAAGCTACTGGAACAAGAAGTTTAATTCAAGGTGACGAAGGATATCGTTCAACTGCTTCTAACTCTTATGATTATTTAACTAATAAATTTCAAGTAAAAGACGGAAGTAATTGGTATATAGCTAATAGTGCAACTATTGCATACTACCTTGACCCAAGAAATTGGTTATCTGAAAGTAGTATTTTTATGTTTGAAGACTTGTCATATCAAGTAACTAACAAAACAGAAAGTATTGTAAAAAGTATAGCATCTCAAACTAAACTTGGAAGTTATGATAGTAAATATGTAACTCATATTATGGATGCTGGAAAAAGTGCCAATACATCTCCTATATATTTAGCAAGTAGAATAAGACAGGAAATAGGAAGTTCAACAGCAGTTATATCAGGAGCAAGTTTTTCATATAATGGTAAAAGCTATAGTAAATTATATAATCCATACAATATAGGTGCTACTAGTGGTTCAGATAACTGGAAAAAAGGTTTAATATGGGCTAATGGTGGTGAAAGTGGTTCAACAAAAACTTATAGTAGACCATGGAAAAGTTTAGAGACTGCCATTAAAGGTGGAGCTAAATATATATCTGAAAGTTATATATCAAAAAATCAAAACTCACCTTATTTACAAAAATTTAATGTTAACAATGGGGAAAGTAATATTGGGTCACACCAATACATGCAAAATATTATGGCTCCATCTAGTGAAGCTAGTATTGCTTATAGTGCTTATAATAAAGCATCTGTTATTAAAGAACAATTTATCTTTAGTATTCCTGTTTATAATAATATGCCAAGTAAAACTAGTTTACCAAACAAAGGTAATCCTAATAATTATTTAAATAAAATAAGAATAAATGGAGAATTTATCTTTACAACCCCATCAACAAAAACTGATTATACATATACTGTACCAGGAAATAGTACAACTGTTCAAATAGATACATGGCGTCTTACAACTAAAAGTACAGTAGTAAAAGAAGGTAAGTTTAATTTGACTGGTGATAAGACTTTAATTCCAATTCAAGTAATCGCTCAAAATGGTGATAAGAGAACTTATAATATTACGATTGTTAAAGATAAGTCAAATACAACTAGTCAACAAAATAATAGTGGAAACAGTAGTAATAAAAAAGCTTTGGATGTTGTAAAAGAAACAGGATATAAAGCAAATGGAAAATATTTAACAGGTTTAAAAACTAATTTAACAGTATCTTCTTTAAAAAGTAATTTATCAAATCATGGAGGAAGTGTAACTGTTAAGAATTCTAAAAATGCTAGTAAAAATAGCGGTAATATAGCAACTGGAGATGTCGTTACTATAACTAGTAATGGAAATACGGAAAGTTATACTGTCGTAGTATATGGTGATATTAACGGAGATGGTAAGATATCATTATCTGATTTAGCTAAAACTCAAAAACAAATATTACATTTTACAAGTTTAAGTGGAGCTTATTTTGAAGCTAGTGACGTTAATAAAGATGGAAAAGTATCATTAACTGATTTAGCTAAAATCCAAAAAAGTATTTTAGGGTTTGGCGGTATTAGTCAATAGAAAGGTGGTTTAATATGAAAAAAATAGCTTTAAGCTTTTTTCTGACCTTCCTTTTTTTTGTGAATATAAACAAGGTAGGAGCAGCCAGTGGAAGTGCTACAATATCAGCTAGTAATAAAGTAACAGTTGGTAGTACTTTTACTGTTACAGTTACAATGCGTGCTAATGTAGAAATGAGTGCTTTTCAATATGAATTAAATTATGATACTAGTCATTTGACTTTTATAAGTGGAGATGCTGGATTGGCAGTTGCCGATTCATTACCAAGTAGACCAAAAACTAAAACGGTTAAATATAAGTTTAAAGCTAAGTCTGTTGGTAGTGCTACTTTAAAAATAACTGGAGGAAAATTTACTGACTGGTTAGAAGATAAAGAAGTAAGTACCACTAATGGTAGTAAAACTATTCAAATAGTTGAAGCTAGTGGAAGTAATAAAAATGATAATTCTAGTGATTTAGATGTAAAAAGTAGTAATACTTATTTGAAAAGTTTAACGGTTGATAAAGGTAATTTAAATCCTAGTTTTAAAAAAGATGTTGAAGAATATGAACTTTTATTAGAAGCTGGAACAACATCAATAAATATAAGTCCTAAAGCCGAAGATAGTAAGTCTAGTGTCAATATTGAAGGTAAAGTAGATGTCAAAGAAGGAGACAATACAATTCAAGTAAAAGTAACAGCCGAAAATGGGGATAAAAGAATTTATACTATTCATGCTTATGTTGAAGAATCAAATCCGATTAAAGTCAATGTAGGTGATAGTTATTATAGTGTTGTTAAAAGAACTAGTTTTTTAAATATTCCAGATGGTTTTTCTGAAGAAAAGTATAATTTAAAAGGAGAAGAAGTACCGACTTTTATTTCAGATAATAAAAAGATAAGATTAATTGGTCTAAAAGATAAAGATGGTAATTATGTTTTAGCCATTATAGATAAAGGTAAATATATATTATTTAAAAACTTAAATGTTGGAAATATAAATATTTTAGTAATACCTTTTGATGAAGATAATATACCAGTTGGATATAAAAAAGGAAAAGTAACTATTAACGATGTTTCTTATGATGGATATAAAGAAAAAAGTAAATCAGATTTTATCTTGTTTTATGGAATAAATAGTAATACTGGCTATAAAAATATATATAGCTATGATATAAAAGAAGGAACTATTCAAAGATATGTCAAAAATAAAAATGCAATAGATGATAAGATTTTACTTAAATCAGGTATTGTTGTAATATCTTGTTTTATATCATTTATAATAGCCATCATCTATGGTTCTTTAAGAAATAAAGTAAAAAACTTAGATTAATTGTCTAAGTTTTAATTTTTATCTTGTTTGGTATAGTTTAACTATGGTATAATCTCTATAGTGGTGAAATGAATGAAAAAAATATTGTCATTAATAATTATTATATCATTATGTCTTTTATTATATTTTATAAATCGTAAATATACATATGCAACTAACCCTAATACTTTTTATAAAGTGTATTTAGATGGACAACCTATTGGGGTTGTTAATTCTAAAGAGGAATTAGAAAAATATATAAACAATAAAAATAACAAATATAAAAAGAAATATGATGTTGATACGGTATATGCCCCTAATGGTTTAGATATTGAAAAGGAAGTAACTTATGATGGTAGTATAGACCAAGTAGAAAATGTTTACAGTAAAATAAACAATAAAAAACCATTTACAATAGAAGGGTATCAATTTAAAATAGATAACAATACTGACTCTGAACATGATAAAAAAAATATAGTTAATATATATGTGATAAATAAAGAGATATTTGACGAGGCTGTTGAAAGTGTTTATTCTTCATTTGTCGGTAAAGAAACTTATGAAAAATATAAAAATAAAGAACAACCTGAAATAAAAGAAACTGGTAGTTATTTAAATAGTATTTATTTAGATAATGATATTACTATAAAAAAAGTAAGAATACCTATTGATGAAAAAATATATTCTGATTCTAGTGAATTAGCTCAATATTTATTGTTTGGTGAAAATACTGAGAAAAAAGAATATACAGTACAAAATGGTGATACTATTGAAAGTGTATCTTTTAATAATGAAATAAGTATTGAGGAATTTTTACTTTCTAATACAACTTTTACTAATGAAAGTAATTTGTTATTTCCAGGTCAAAAAGTATTGATAGGAGTAACGGACCCTAAAGTAAAGGTAGTAACTGAAGAAGCTATTACTGAGGATGTTGTTAAAAAACATGATACGGTTATTCGTTATGACAGTAATAAAATAAAAGGTGACGATGAAGTTGTTCAAAAAGGGGTAGATGGATTAGAGAGAGTAAGTCAAATAGTGAGAAAAGTAAATGGTGGTATTTCTTATATTAAACCAATTAGTAATAAGGAATTAAAACCAGCTGTATCTGAAATAGTAACTTACGGTCAAAAAGAAGTACCAAATGTCGGAGCTACTGGAAGTTGGAAATGGCCAACTAATTCAGGATATCGTTTATCTTCTTATTTTGGTTGGCGAAGTGACCCATTCTCGGGAAGAAGAGCTTATCACAATGGACTTGATATATCTGGTACTGGTTATGGATCTCCAATTTATGCTTCTAACAATGGTACTGTTATAGCTGCTGGTAGAAGAGGTGATTATGGTAATTATGTGGTTATTAACCACAACAATGGTTATTCTTCTCTTTATGGACATATGTCAAGGATAGATAAAAATACTAAGGTAGGAAAAACAGTTGCCAGAGGACAAGTTATTGGTTATGTAGGACAAACTGGACAAGCTACAGGACCACATTTACATTTTGAAATTTGGAAGGGTATTCCTTTTACGGGAACTAGATTAAATCCACTTAAATATTTATAATATTAATTTAATGTATTATTAAACCTAGTTGATTTTGTTATTCAACTAGGTTTTTATATTATAAAAAGTAAATATAATTTAAGTTTTTTTTAATTAAAAATATAATTAATTAATTCTACCAGTTAAATAGTCCATGGATATATTATAATACTGAGCCATGGTAAGTATTTTTAATACTGTTGGTTTAGTAATTCCTCTTTCAAATTGGGAGTAGGTTGTTTGAGGGAAACCTAGTTTATCACTTAGTTGTTGTTGACTAAGTTTATTTTGTTTTCTTATCTGTTTTAGTCTGTTTTTAAAGGTATCCCAGTTTATATTTAATATTTCTTCTACATAAGTATGGTTATTAGATAATCCTAATATATAATCTAGAGTTGTGTGATAGTAGTTAGCTATTTCATTACATTTTTCTAAAGGCATATCATTGATGCAATCTTCCCATTTGGAATAGGTTGCTCTTTTAACATTTAATATAGCAGAAATCTCTCTTTGGGTTAAATCTTTATCTAATCTTAATTCTTTATATCTAATCATAGTTTCACCTATAAATAATATTAAAGGGAAATGAATTAACAACTTGGCTTTTGCGATGTTATACGTTAAAATTATTTTGTAAGGTAGCAAATTAATGAAATTTTGGGCTTGATTTTTTTGCGTGGAAAGGAAGGTGTAATTTTTTATGACAATATATAGGCTTAGGATGTTAAGGTTACAAGAAGGTAAAA
>CANRBE010000067.1 GCA_947628785.1 uncultured Bacilli bacterium | reverse complement strand
GCTAGTGATGCGATTAAAGAAGAAGCTATTAGAAGTAATTCTTATTATGTAGCTGAAAGATGGTTAGGAGGAACTTTGACTAACTTTAAAACCATCAGACAAAGAGTAAAAAGATTAGAAGATATTGAAAAAATGGAACAAGATGGAACATTTGATTTACTACCAAAAAAAGAAGTAATCAAATTAAAAAAAGAACATGCTAAACTAGATAAAATATTATGTGGTATTAGAGACATGCATAAATTACCAGATGCTTTATATATAGTTGATCCACAAGCAGAAGAAATAGCTATTAGAGAAGCTAGAAAATTACATATTCCAGTATTTGGTATTGTCGATACTAATTGTGATCCAGATATGGTTGATTATGTAATACCAGGAAATGACGATGCAATTAGAGCGGTAAAATTAATTACAGGAGTTATGGCTAATGCTATTGTATCTGCTAATGGTGGAGAAGTAGTAGATTATGTTAAAGATGATGATAAAGATATCAACATTATGGAAAAAGCTTTACAAAGTGTTAAGAAAAAAGAAGAAAGACTAAGTAAAAAATTTGCATCTAAAAAAGAAGCTAAAAAAGAAGACAAGAAAAAAAATGAAGACAAAAAAGAAAAAACAGATGATAAAAAAGAAGTAAAAGAAGAAACTAAAGAAGTTATAAAAGAAGAAACTGACTACTCTAAAATGACAGTAACTGAATTAAAAGAACTTGCTAAACAAAAAGAAATAAAAGGTTATTCAACTATGAAAAAAGCTGAGTTATTAGATGCTTTAAAATAGGAGGTAAAATATGATTACAGCTAATTTAGTCAAAGAATTAAGAGAAAAATCTGGTGCAGGAATGCTAGATTGTAAAAAAGCTTTAGAAGCTTGTAATGGTTCTTTAGATGAAGCAATGAAATGGCTAAAAGAAAAAGGAATCAGTCAAGCTCAAAAAAAAGCTAGTCGGATAGCGGCTGAGGGATTATCTGCTATCAAAACTTTAAAAAATCATGCCGTTATTGTAGAAGTTAACTCTGAAACTGATTTTGTAGCTAAAAACGAAGAGTTTCAAAGCTTAGTTAATACAATACTAGACACAATTTTAAATAATGATGTTGATGGAACCATGGAAAGTGCTTTAAACTTAAAAACAGACGAGGGAACTTTAAATGATTTAATAATTGCTAAAACTGCAAAAATTGGAGAAAAACTAAGCTTTAGAAGATATGCTAAAGTTCAAAAATCAGATTTTGAGGTTTTTGGTAGTTATATTCATATGGGTGGTAAAATAGCTGTTTTAACAATACTAGAAAATGTTAGTGAAGAAGTAGCTAAAGATGTTGCTATGCATGCAGCAGCTATGCGACCAACTTATATCAAAAAGGAAAATGTACCTGCATCTGTTTTAGAAGAAGAAAAAAGTATTTTTAAAGAACAAGCTATGAATGAAGGTAAACCTGAAGAAATAGCCGTTAAAATGGTTCAAGGAAGAATAAATAAATTTTATAAAGATGTTTGCTTAGAAGAACAACCATTTGTTAAAGATTCTAATATGTCTGTTAAAGATTATGTGAAAAAACAAGGTGGTTATATTGTCAATATGATTAGATATGAAGTTGGTGAAGGATTAGAAAAAAAAGAAGAAAACTTTGCCGAAGAAGTAGCTAAACAAATAAATGGATAACAAACTAAAATGTTTGTTTTCTTTTTTTAAAAAAAATGATATACTCATAATAGGTGATAGTATGGAATACATTGAAAATATCCAAAGAAAAAAAAGAATAATAATTGCTTTAATAATAATTACTATAATAGTTTTAATTGGAAGTATAATCTTTTTTGTAACTCATCGTAAAAATATAAAAGATTTATCCAAAAATTTAAGAAATGGTCGTCAAGTAACTATTAATGAGATTAAAACAACTAATTTAAATGGTAGTACTAGTTCTTATTTTAGTGAAAATTTAGAAGAAGATGATGAAGTAATCGATAAAAAAACCTTTACTTGTAAAACAACAGATTGTCAGGTTGAAGATGTAACTAAAAATTATGCTTTTGTTTTAGAAAATAATGGTTTTTATATTTACAATTATCCAAAAAATGAATTGGTTTATGGTCCCCTTGCGGAAGATGAAGTTGAAGAGTTTCAATATACAGCGAAATTAATAGAATACGATGATAAACTTTATGCGGCTGGCGTTAGTTATTATGATGATTCAGAAAATTATGAAACAGCTTTATATAATGCTAAAGATGGCAATTCTTATGAGAATATAAAAGGTTCAATGTATGATTTTACTGATGATATTAACGTAACTGCCAAATATAATTATATAGTTTTAAAAGATGATGAAAAAATAAATTTTTTTAATCTTAAAACAGGAAAAATAGATTATAATTATCAAGATGGATATATGGATGTAATTGATACTAAAAAAGATGCTTATATTGTTAGTTCTAATAAAATATATAATTTAAATAAACAAGAAGTTTTTAAAGAAAATGAAGTAGCTTTAGCGAAGTTTATAAATAATCAATTTATCATAAGTAAAATAAATGGTAGTAAAAGACAAATTGTTATTTATGATAAAAATAAAAAATTTGTAAAGAAAAGTCCTAATTATGATAATGTTTTAATGATTGGTGAAAATTTTATTGTTGTAAATAATAACCAAAAATTACAACTTGTTGATTTTAACTTTAATGTTCTTACAACTTTTATGACTAATTATGATGAAAGTAAAAATATGATTTATGAATCAGAATCTGGTTGGTATACAACTAATAACCAAAAAGGAATATGTATAATTGTTGAAGATTCTAATGTTAAAATGGAAGAAATTTTAAAAGATAATCCTAACTTAACTAAAGAAGATTTGGAAAATGCTAGTGATGGTTATGGGTATGAATTTTACTATATACCTAGTACTAAAAAAAGCTTAAAAAAAGCTATTTATATTGGGGGATATGGAAAACCTATTTTATACTTATATCCTAAAGTAGAAACTAAAGTAACCGTTAGATTTGAAAATCCAAGTAAACTAACAACAACCTATCCTAAATATCAAAATAAATGGGAAGTAATTGCTAAACCAAATGGTGATTTAAATTTAAATGGACGTTATTACTATGGTTTATATTGGGAAGAAAAAGCCAGTCACTATATTGATTTCAATGAAGGATTTTATGTTGAAAGTAAAGATGCTATAAAATTTTTGGAAGAAAAATTAGCTGAAATAGGATTTAATGAAAGAGAAAGTAATGAATTTATTATGTATTGGTTACCTATTTTAGAAAAAAATCAAAAAAGTTTAGTTTATTTTGAATTAACAGAAGAAAGAGATAAGTATAGTAAACTTTTAATAACTCCTAAACCAGATTCTTTACTTAGAGTAGCTATCCATGTAAAAAAAGTAAATGAAAAAGTAAATATTAAAAAACAACAGCTTAAAAAATTTAAAAGAAAGGGATTTACTGCTTTAGAATGGGGAGGAGTAATACATGAATAATAAGTGAAAACTTATTATTTTTCTTGTTTATTTACTATTTTTATATTATAATTAGTATGTTTTTTAGGGAGTGGTTTGATGAAGGAATTTATCAAAAATTTAAAGTTTGCTTGGAAATATGCTATAGAACAAAAATACAACATAATCAAATATATAATTGCTACTATAATAGCAATTATTATAAGTATTGTTATTCCAATATTAAGTGCTAGATTAATTATCAATTTAACAGATAGTAATTTTTATCAATTAATATTTTTAGCGTTAGTATGTTTTGGAGTTGAAAATATAAGAAATATTACTTGGTATTTAATTAGATATTATTCTAAAGTTGTATATAGAGAAACCTTTATTAAACTAGAAACAGATTTAGGTAAAGAGATACTAAAGATAGAAAATAAATCACTAGATAATCATTCATCAGGAGTATTTATTAAAAGATTAACTAATGATACTAGTAGAATATCTGATATATTTGGAGTTTTAAATAGTAATATAGGTAGTATTGTAACTAATTTAGGAATGCTTGGTGCTATATTTATTATTAATCCTTTAATATTTATCTGTTTAATTATGATGTTATTAGTTATTTATTTAGTGGAACATAAAAGAGTTGATGTTTACAATAAAAAAGATAAAATATTTAGAAAAAAAGAAGAAAATGTATCTGGCTTTGTTGGAGAAGTAGTAAGAGGAGCTAGGGATATTAAAATGCTTAATGCTGAAGATAGTTTTATTAAGAAATTGCATGAAAAAATAGTTGATTTAAATAGTTCAAGATATGATATGATGGATATTGATAGTAAATATACTTTACTTAGTAGTTTTACTAGAGATTTGACTGATTTATTAATGATTTTTTTATTAGCTATTATGTTAGTAACTAAAAATATGAATGCGGCTACAGCTTTGATTGTATATAATTTTTCAAGACAAACTAGTTGGGTAATAGATGATGTTGGTCTTTTACTTGAAAGAATTAAAGACTTTAATTTATCTGTTAGTAGAATATTTGCAATTATTAACAGTGATGAGTTTAAAAAGGAAAAATTTGGAAGTATTCATCTGGATGAAGTGAAGGGTAATTTTGAGTTTAAAGATGTTGTTTTTTCTTATGATAAAAACAAAGTGTTAGACAAAGTAAGTTTTAAAATAAAAGCTTTAGAAACGGTTGCTTTTGTTGGAAAAACAGGAGTAGGTAAAACAACTATTTTTAATCTGTTATGTAAAATGTATGATATTGATAGTGGGGTAATTACTATTGATGATATCGATATAAAAAAGCTAGATAAAGATACTATTAGAGGGTCTATTACTATTATTAGTCAAAATCCATATATTTTTAATTTAAGTATTAAAGATAATTTAAAATTAGTTAAACAAGACTTAACTGATGAAGAGATGAAAGAAGCTTGTAAATTAGCTTGTTTAGATGATTTTATTAAAAGTTTACCTTTTAAATATGACACTATTGTTGGTGAAGGGGGAGTTAATTTATCAGGTGGTGAAAAACAAAGATTAGCTATAGCTAGAGCTTTAATTCAAAAAACAGAAATTATTTTATTTGATGAAGCTACTAGTGCTTTGGATAATGTTACCCAAGAAAAAATAAGTCAAGCTATCAATAATATGAAAAAAGATTATACTATTTTAATTATTGCCCATAGGTTATCTACTATAAAAAATGCTGATAGAATTATCTTTTTAGAAGATGGAAAAATAATAGCTGAAGGTAGTCATCATGAATTATTAAAAAAATGTCCATCATATAAAAAATTATATGAAGTAGAACTTGTCAAAAAATAAGATGAAATATTAAATATCTTGATTTTACTTTCTATATTTAGTAAAATGGTAATAAAGAAAAGAGGGATTTATGAAACGAGGTTTTACTTTATTAGAAGTCTTATCTATTATTGTAATACTAGGAGTACTATCTGTTTTATTAGTTCCTAAAGTTGTCGATTTAGTTGATGTCTCAGAAGAAAGGGTAATTTTAGATAGTTCTAGACAATATGTAAAGGCTGTTAATAAATATTTAGTTGAAAATAATGTCGCTCCAGGAACTTATAATGTGGCTGAACCAAGCGATGGACTTGATGCTTTAAATGATGTAATTGAAGTAAGTGGTAAATTACCAAATAGTGGAAATGTAACTGTTGATGATAATTATAATACAGTTAGTGCTGTTTTAGTATTTAGATATTTTAAAGTTACATATAATGGTGAAGATTATGCACTTGAAGAATTAGAAGAATAGGAGGATTTATGGATAATATTTTAAAAGAAACAGAAATAAAAATGGAACAAACTATCGAAAGTATGGATAAAAGGTTATTAAATATTAGAGCTGGAAGGGCAAATCCAGCTATATTGGATAAAGTTATGGTTAGTTATTATGGAACTGAAACGCCATTAAAACAACTGGCTATAATTTCGATACCAGAAGCTAGACAACTTATGATTAAACCATATGATAAAAATTGTCTTTCGGATATTGAAAAGGGAATTTATGAAGCTAATATTGGACTTACTCCTAATAATAACGGAGAATCTATTATTTTAAATATACCTGTTTTAACAGAAGAAACAAGAAAAGAGTATGTAAAACAAGCTAAGGTAATAGGTGAAGATGGTAAAATTGCCCTTAGAAATATTAGACAAGATGCTAATAACGACATTAAAAAAAGTGGGATGACAGAAGATGAAATTAAAGATTTATCGGATGAAGTTCAAACATTAATTCAAAAATATAATAAAATAATAGATGAAAAACTAAAAGAAAAAGAACAAGAATTAATGAGTATTTAAATTAAAGATATTTAAAAATATAATCACTCTAATTAAGAGTGATGTTTTTAATACTTATAAAAAATATTAAAAAATGCTTGTAATTTGTCAAAAAATAAGTTATGATAAATAACAATCATGTTAAGTAGACATTTACTTGATATTTAATTTAAAATTCCAGTAAAAAAAGTTTCCTTTTTTTAAAATATATGCTAAAATAACATATAGTAGAGTATTACTCTGAAAGGAGAATTAAAATGGGAGTTCTAAAAAAATTTT
>CANRBE010000066.1 GCA_947628785.1 uncultured Bacilli bacterium | reverse complement strand
CAACAAGCTTTAGATTACTTATTAAAAAATAAAGATAGTTATGAAATATCTAGTGTCAATATTGAAAATGTTTTAGGATTAGATAAAAAAGGTCAAATAATAGAATCATATTTAGATATTAAAAACATGGAATTTAGAATTGAAAAACCTAAAGAAGATGTTTATAGTCAAGATGAACAAACATCATTAAAAGAAACAAATGAAAAAGATTCTAAAATAAATAACACCGTAAATAATATTAGTGAAGATAATAAAGATATCAGTCTTGATGAAGTTAATAACGAAGAAAATTTAGATATAGATAAACAGTTAGAAGCAGAAGGATTAGATAAAGATAAAATAGCTTTTATTAAGGATAAATTAGAATTATATGACCAATATCCTGAATTATTAAATTATTTAACCGAAGAAGATTTTAAATTCTATCAAAAATACTTAAATATTTATCGTAAAAATAAAGAACAACAAAAAGAAAAAGGTTATCAAAAACAATACAAAATGGAAACAGGATATGCAGATGTATTAATTTTAAGTTTAATTACAAGTTTTTTTGGGGGAATGTTTATAACAATATTGTTAGCTTTAATTCAATATAAATAAGCATTTTTAATGCTTATTTTAGTTTTAGTAAAGAGTTGAAAAACCTTATAAAATATGATAAAATTATTTAGTCGGAGGGCATATGAAAAAATTTATAAATAATATAAAAAGATATTATAAATATGCAATATATTCAGCAAAAGCAGATTTAAAAGCTGAAGTAGCTGGTTCATATTTAAACTGGTTATGGTGGATTTTAGATCCTTTATGTTTTATGTTAATATACATGTTTATAGCGGAAGTGGTGTTTAAATCAAAAGTCGCTTATTTTCCTGTGTTTGTCTTTGTAGGATTAACAGCTTGGGATTATTTTAATAAAAATGTAACAGCTAGTGTTAAAATAGTTAATAATAATAGAGCAATTGTATCTAAAATCTATATACCAAAATATATTTTGATTTTACAAAAATCTTTTGTTTTATTATTTAAAATGTTTATTTCATGGATTTTGGTAGTTATTTTGATGATTTTATTTAGAGTACCAATATCTTTAAATATTTTATGGTTTATTCCTATCATGGTAACTCTTTATTTAATAACATTTGGAGCTTGTACTATTTTAATGCATTTTGGTATTTTTATAGAAGATTTAGCTAATATAATTCAAATTGTTTTAAAACTTACTTTTTATTTAACAGGTATATTTTATCAAATAAGTAGAATACCTAAACCATATAGTACTATTTTACTTAGATTAAATCCAATTGCTTTTATTATTGATTCATTTAGAAAAATATTAATTTATCAAACTCATCCATCATATTTATTCTTAGGTATTTGGTTTATTTTAGGTATAATTCTTACTAGTGTAGGAATTGCCATAATCCATAAATATGAAAATAGTTATGCGAAGGTGATATAATGGAAAAAGAAGCAGCAATTACGGTAAAAGGGTTACATATTACTTATCGTGGTATTAAAAAGTTTTCAATTAAAAAATCATTTTTTAAGTTGAAAAAAGGACAAAGAGAAACTTTTGAAGCAGTACGTGGTATTTCCTTTGAAGTAGAAAAAGGTAAAATTTTAGGGATTATTGGTAAAAACGGTAGTGGAAAAACAACTACTTTAAGAGCTTTAGCTGGTATTTTTTCACCAGATAAAGGAGAAATAAACTTACATGGAAATAGTATTTCACTATTGTCGATTGGGGTTGGTTTCCAACCTAAATTAACAGGTAAAGAAAATATTTATTTATCTGGGATGTTATTAGGTTTTTCAGAAGAAGAAATTAAGAAAAAGGAAAAAGAAATTATTGAATTTGCTGAAATAGGTGAGTTTATTAATCGACCTGTTAAAACTTATTCATCTGGAATGTATTCTAAATTAGCCTTTGCGATAACGGCTATATTAGAAACTGATATTATGTTAATTGATGAAGTTTTAAGTGTTGGTGATGTTAAGTTTAAAGAAAAAAGTTACAATAAAATGAAAGAATTAATTAGTGATGATAATAGAACAGTTGTTATTGTATCGCATAGTTTAGGTACTTTAAGAGAATTATGTGATGAAGTATTATGGTTACATAATGGTCAAATAAAAATGATTGGTAAACCAGATGAAGTATTAAAAGAATATGAAGACTTTATGACAAAATAGACTATAATTTATATAGTCTTTTTGCTTGTCAAAATCTTATCGACTAAACCATAATCCAAAGCTTCTTTAGCAGATAAAAAATAATCTCTTTCGGTATCTAAAGCTATTTCTTTTTTATCTTTTCCTGTATTTTTAGATAAAATATCATTTAATTTATCTTTTAATTTTAAAATTCTTTCAGCAGCAATTTTAATCTCAGTAGCTTGTCCCTTGGCCCCTCCTAGTGGTTGATGAATCATAACTTCACCATTTGGTAAAATAAACCTTTTGCCTTTCGTTCCACTAGAAAGTAAAAAAGCAGCCATACTAGCACTTATCCCTAAACAAATTGTTGAAACATCAGATTTAATAAAGTTCATAGTATCATAAATTGCCATACCTGCAGTTACAGAACCGCCAGGGGAATTAATATATATACTAATAGTATCATTACTTATCGAATCTAAGTAAAGAAGTTGTCCAACTACAATATTAGCTTTATTGTCATCGATTTCTCCAGTTAGCATTATAATACGTTCCTTTAATAATCTTGAGTATAAATCATAAGCATGTTCTCCATTAAAAGTTTTTTCTATAACGGTTGGAATAATCATAAAATCATCCTTTCTAATATATAATAGTCAAAAAAAGTAAAAATATACAAAAAAATAGTCAAAAATGATAAAATATGATATACTTAAATAGTAGAGAATAGAGGGATAATATGGCTAAGAAAATAACAATTAATTTTAAAGGAAACATCAAAGAATTTGAAAGTGGAACAACAGTCGGAGAAATAAGTGAATACTATCAAGACAGTTTTAGTTATCCAATCTTATTAGGTAAAATAGACAATGAATTGATAGAGTTAAATGAACCATTAACTAGAAGCCACAATATTGATTTTTATGACCGTAGCAGTGGTGTTGGAAATAGTATTTATGGAAGAACCTTACAATTTTTAATAGTTGTAGCTTTAAATAAACTATGGGAAGAAGCCGAAGTAATAGTCCAATTTTCAATTGATAAAGGTTTTTATTGTGAATTACTAAATAAAACAGTTACTGAAGAAGATATTGAAAAATTAGAAGAAAAAATGAGGGAAATAGTTAAAGAAAATCATGTTATTAATAAAATGAGTGTTTCTAGAATTGATGCTATAAAATTTTTTCAAAGAAAAAAACAATATGATAAAGTTGATGTTTTAAAATACATTAGTAATACTTATATTAACCTATATAGAATTGATAATATATATGATTATTTTTATGGTAAGTTAGCGTATACAACTGGACAGATTGATGATTTTAAATTAAATTGGATTAATGAAACTGGTTTTGTTGTAAGTTTTCCTAGTAGTTATAATCCTGAATGTACCCTTGAATATGTTCATCATCAAATGATGTTTGACAAATTTTTAGCTTATAGTAAATGGGCAACTATGATAAATTTAGAAACAGCAGCTGATTTAAATCAGGTTGTCGCTAAAGGAGAATATGGTAATTTAATCGGTTTATCAGAAGTGTATTATAATAATCAATTAGTAGATATAGCTAATAATATTATGAATAATCGAAAAATTAAATTAATCCTTATAGCTGGTCCATCTTCATCAGGTAAAACAACGACCGCCAAAAAATTAGCTATTTATTTAAGAAGTAAAGGGTTAAAACCTTATCAAATTTCGATGGATAATTATTTTGTTGAACGAGCTAAAACTCCTAAATTACCTAATGGAGAGTTAGATACTGAATCATTAAAATGTGTTGATGTTACTCTTTTAAATAAGCAATTAACTGAATTGTTTGAAGGAAATAAAATAGACCTTCCAACTTATAATTTTGTGACAGGAAAAAGAGAATATAATGGAGAGACACTTAAAATAGATGATGACGGTATAATTATTGTTGAAGGACTACACTGTATGAATGATGAACTTACATTGTCAATCGACCGTAATTTAAAATACAAAATATACATAACTCCACTTACTCAAATAAATGTCGACCATCATAATAGAATTCATACAAGTGATACTAGAAAATTAAGAAGAATAGTTAGGGATAATAAATATCGAGGATATAAGGCTAGTGAAACACTATCAAGATGGAAAACAATTAGAGAAGGAGAAGAAAAATATATTTTCCCTTATCAAGATGATGCTGATTATGTAGTTAATTCAGCTTTACTATATGAATTAGGTATTTTAAAAACTTATGTTGAACCATTATTATTTAACGTCCCTGAAGATGATCCAAATTATCCAGAGGCAATAAGATTAATCAATTTACTTAGAAATTTTTTACCAATACCTAGTGAAGATGTTCCAACTGACAGTGTATTAAGAGAGTTTATTGGAAGAAGCTCATTTTACAAATAGAAAGGATGATTTTATGATAAAAGTAGCAATTAATGGATTTGGAAGAATTGGAAGACTTGCATTAAGACTAATGGAAGAAGACAGTGATATAGAAGTAGTAGCAATTAACGATTTAACAGATGCTGAACAATTAGCTTATTTATTAAAATATGATACGTCTCATCGTAATTACCGAGTAGATGAGATTAGCTTTGATGAAGATGGGATAATAATAGGAAATAGACATATTAAGGTATTTGCTGAAAGCGACCCTATTAATTTACCTTGGCATGAATTAAATGTTGATGTTGTTTTAGAATGTACAGGACATTTTACCAATCAAGAAGGAATGGAAAAACATATCAAAGCAGGAGCTAAAGCTGCAATTTTATCAGCACCTGCTAAAGATAGTATGAAAACTATTGTATATAATGTTAACCATGAAACGTTAACTGGTGATGAAACTTGTATTAGTGCGGCATCTTGTACGACTAATTGTTTAGCGCCAGTTTGTAAGGTATTAAATGATGCCTATACGATTGAAAAAGGTTTTATGACAACTGTTCATGCTTATACTAATGACCAAACAATATTAGATGTTGCTCATAAAAAAGGAATTAAGGCTAGACGAGGTAGAGCAGGTGCTAGTAATATAATTCCAACTTCAACAGGAGCTGCTAAAGCAATTGGTTTGGTTATTCCATCATTAAATGGAAGAATGCAAGGGGGAGCTTTAAGAGTACCAACTACTACGGGTTCTTTAATAGATTTAACAGTTGAGTTAAAAACTAATGTAACTAAAGAACAAATAAATGAACTTTTTATTAACCACCAAAATGAAACAATAAAATATACAACAGACCCAATTGTTTCTAGTGATATAATCGGGGCACATGTTGGGGCTTTAGTCGATGGCCTTTTAACTGATGTTCTTGAAGTAGATGGAAAGCAACTAGTAAAAGTTATTGCTTGGTATGATAATGAAATGAGTTATACTGCTCAAATGATAAGAACTTTAAAATATTTTATGAATTTAAAAAAGTAATTAATTAAAAATAAAAAAATGTAGTTTAAAATGAAAAAAAGAACTACTTTTTTTGTCTAATTTTAAAAATTAGTGATTTGTTATTTCAAATTATATTTGATATAGTTAGGCAAGAAAGGAGCTTTTTATGACAGAATATGAAATATGGGAAAAAATATTAGACTCAGCCGACATATCAGAAATAGAAAAACTTTTAAAAAAAGTTATTCACAATCCTGAAATTGTTAAGTTGATTGTTAGAAAATTTAGTGAAGCAAAAGAAGAAGTATTAAATGAAGAAAAAGAATTAAAAGTACAAATCCAAGTAAATTGTAATAATTAAAAGTTTCTTTTATTAAAAGGAAACTTTTAATTATGAAGTAAATGATAAAAAAACTTGAAATTTTTATTAATTATGATATAATCAGTATAGTAGACTAGGAGGAAGAAATATGAAAAAGAAAATAATTGCTTTAAGTATGATAGCTTTGTTATTTGTTAGTGTGGGATGTGGTTGTGGTAAAAAAGAAAAAACAACTGAAAAACCTAAAGTAAAAGCTAATACAAGTGAAGACATTGTTAAAAATCAAGTTGTTGATGACATGAACATTTCAAATGTTATGATGCTTATTGAAAATGGACAAACAACTTTTACATGTGAAGTAGAAAATAAAACTCAAAAAGATTTAACTGCTAAATATATTGTTGTCCACGTAAATGATGAAAAGGGAAATGAAATAGTAGTTTTACCTCACGGAATAGAAGGTGTTAAAGCTGGCGAAGTAAAATCTGTTTCAATATCTACAGATGCTGATTTATCAGCTGCTAAAGCAGTTACATATGAATTTACTAATGAACTTAAATAAAATGGTATAGTCTTACCATTTTTTATTGTAAATTAAAAAAATGAACAAATAACTGATACTTATTAATTTTAAATGTTAAAAAATATGTTGAAATTGCAAAAATATTGTTTGTTTTTTTTAAAATGTATGATATAATCCTGACTTTGACAGTTTTGAAAGCTAAAAATCTCTTAAAGCCTTAATTTATAAGACTATAAGAGATTT
>CANRBE010000065.1 GCA_947628785.1 uncultured Bacilli bacterium | reverse complement strand
AAGTTGAAGGTGATAATTTTCAAATTCACATAATCTATCTGTTAGGATAATAAGAGAGATAAAAAATGCTAAATAAAATTTATGGCAAAAATAATAGACTTGAAAGATAAATTAGGAAATAAATTATTCCCGATTGCAATTGTAGAATCGGGTACTAATGTTTATGGTACATATTTCAAATTTAGTAATGGTTTAATGATAACCTTTAGAATAACTGATGAGGTAAAAAATGCTTCTAATGGCACAGCTTGGGGCTCACTTTATGTAGGTTATGATAGAACAGAACGTAGTTTTCCAGCAAGCTTTAAAGAACCACCATTTATTTTGTGGGATATAGTCCCAACGGGTAATAGAGGAATTTTTAAAGTTTATGAAAATACCGTTGGTTATGAATTAACCGTTACTAAAGATTATGCTAAAAATTTTGGATTTGCAAGACACAACCAAGTAAGTGATATATCGTATAAAATATATATTTTAGCTATTGGTTGGTGGAAATAGAAAGAAGATGATAAATTGAATATAACCTGGGAGTTAATTTTAGGTGTTGCTGGAGGAGTAGTTGTAATTTTTAATGCAATTAAAGCTATATTAAATTTAGCAAATCCAGTTATGTCTTTAAAAACAAAAATAGAAAAACACGACAAAATGCTTGATAATGATAATAAAAGATTAAATTCTTTTGAGAAAAGTAATAACATGCTTTGTAAATCTATGCTAGCCTTATTAGAGCATGAAATAACTGGCAATAGTGTAGAACGATTAAAAAAAGTAAAAACAGAAATGCAAGAATTTTTAATAGAAAAAAATTGAAAAGAGGTGTAAAAATGAGTAAGAAATGGTTAAAAGCCGCAGGTATTAGAGCAATCAAAACATTTTGTCAAACTTTATTAGCAATGATACCTACAGCAGTCGCAATTAACGAAGTAAATTGGTTAGTTGTATTAAGTACTAGTTTAACCGCTAGTATTCTAAGTTTAGCAACTAGTGTTGTTGGTTTACCAGAAGTAAATGAAGAAGTAGGAGAGTGATATAATGAGTAAAAAAGGTATTGATGTATCATCTAATAATGGGGTAGTAGACTTTAATAAAGTAAAACAAGCTGGGTATGATTTTGTAATAATTAGATGTGGTTACGGTAATGATGAAACTAATCAAGATGATAAACAATATAAAAACAATATCCAAAAATGTGAAGAGTTAAATATTCCTTATGGAGTATATCTGTATAGTTATGCTTTAAATAATAACGAAGCTAAAAGTGAAGCTAATCATGCTTTAAGATTATTAAAAGAAGTAGGACCTAACTTTAAATATGGTGTTTGGTTTGATATGGAAGATGCGGATGGTTATAAAAAAAGAAATGGGATGCCCAGTAATTCTAGTTTAGTTGATATATGTTATACTTTTTGTTCTATTTTAGAAAGCAAAGGTTATTATACTGGTATTTATGCAAGTTTAAGTTGGTTGAATAATCAATTAAATTCATCTAAATTAGAAAGATTTGATAAGTGGGTAGCTCAATGGTCTAGTAAATGTACTTATAATAAATCATATAGTATATGGCAAAATACTAATAAATTAAATATTGATGGCAAAAGATTTGATGGTAATATTTTAATCAAAGAATTTGGACAAACTAACAATAGTAATGCTAATAAAAAAGAAAATTTTAAAATAACTTATCAAACATGGGATGATGTTAAAAACAAATGGTTACCAAATGTTATAAATGATACTGATTATGCGGGAATATTTGGCCATGATGTATGTTGTGTTTACGCAAATGCTAATGAAGGTGATATCTACTATAAAGTCCATGTTAAAGGTGGTAAATGGCTACCAGAAGTAAAAAACAGAAATGATTATGCAGGACTTTATAACAAGCCTATAGATGGTTTTATGATTAAATCTACTAAAAAGAAATTAAAATATAGAGCTCATTTAAGAAGAACTAAAAAATGGTTAAGTTGGGTAACTGGTTATTCAACTAGTGATACTAATAACGGTTATGCTGGTATATTAGGTCAAGAAATAGATGCTATTCAAATTAAAGAATCATAATTAAAGCTAGTCATTTTGGCTAGCTTCTTTTTTTGTGATTCTTTTAGTTTTTATTATTTTTCTTTCATCAAAAATAAGTAATTCGTGACTAGTAATATCAATATCTAATAATTTTGAAATTTTATCAGAAATTTTATCCAACATATTAAGAGATGCATTTCTTTTACCATTTTCTAATTGATTCTCATATATGAGATTAGTATCTAATGCTTCGGCGAATTTCTCTTGTGATAGTTTAGATAAATATCTGTAATATTTTAAATTGATTGCTAAAACATCTTTACTTTTAATAATATCACTCTCGCTTCATAGTTTTATTTTATCAAATAATGGACTTCTAGTCCATATAATAAAATCACATATTTAGAGATAATTAAAAAAAGGAGATAATATTTTGAAAAGAATAAAAAAAGATAATAATTATTATTATGATGTTATTAGAATAAATATTAAAAAATATCGCGAATTAAAAAATATAACGCAACAACAACTTGCTGATAAAAGTGGACTATCAATGAATTATATTGCTAAAATAGAAAGTCAAAAAATGAAAAAAGGATTTACTATCGAAACTGCTGGTAGAATAGCGGATGCACTAAATATTGATATTAGACAATTGTTTGATGAAATAGAATAAGCTAGTCGTTTTGACTAGCTTATTTTTGTAAGAAGAAAACCCCCAGATAGTCTGGGGGTTCAAAAAAGCTTAAGCGATGAGTCTAACAAAGAATGTACCTCACCAAAAGTTGTATCACCACAACCAATCCATTCATCTCCATTTTTACTGGGGGATATTTACTTTGGAAAATTATTCTTTACCACCAGTAAATGAATAATCATCTTTTATAAATCTTTGTTTATCTAAATATTGTCCATCAATATCATCTAAATCTATATCATCATTTATTTCATACATTTCTTTATAATCACTATAACGATTACAACCAGATATTTCATCTTTCAATTCTATACTGTTATAAAAATCATTCGCTTCTTCAATAGTATCAAATATTTTTAGATTGTCTTTACCAAAAGTTGTATCACCACAACCAATCCATTCATCTCCATGTTTTTCAAAACTTTGTGTATGACTTGCTACATAATATTTTTTCATTTTCAATTCCTCCTTAAAATTTTTTATAGCATTTCTTAAAAAATCTGCTTTAGAAATATTTAACATTTCTAATATTCTATCAAGTTCTTCTTTTTCTGCTTTGTTCAGGTCAACTTTGAATTGTGATTTATTTTCTTTTTTCCACTTATTAATGTATTCTTTTTGATTAAACTTTTTTTCCATAATATATATTAAACATTGAAACTTTATGAATTTTATGATAATATTAGTACCGAGAGAGATTTTATCTCTCTGGTACGAATTGCTAATTATTTGAAGTTTCTAATCTCGATTTCAAATTTAATTGCAATTCTTTTTAATATTATAATTACAAATTTCAATGTTTTTCCTCCTTTCTGATATTATTTTATCACATTGGGTACGTAATGTCAATGTTTTTTGAAAAGTTTTTTTAAATTTATCTATTTTGGTTTGTTGAATAAGCTAGTCGTTTTGACTGTTTTTTTGTGGCTATATGCATGTACAACATTATTGCGCTAATTCTTCAGTTGCAATATCTGTAAGTAAAGCTTTTCCTCTATCATCAGGCATTGTATATCTTTGTTCTAAATAACGTAATGCAGCTGATAATTCACTATCAGGTCCACCATATTGACTATATAAATATTTAGCCATTTTTAAGTCTTTTTTTCTAATGTTGACTGGGTATTGTAATTTTTTTACATATTTCCACATAATTTTTCCTCCTTAATTTTCCCATGGCCATGGACCCATATCCCAAGCCCAAGGATATACCATATTAGTTTTGTTATTTACAACTAATGGACCATATTTACTTTGATATTCTTCCATTAATTTATCAGCCTGTAAAGTGAAATCACTAAATGCTTTAATCATATCTTTGTCATCTGGGTATATATCTAAATATAAATTAATATCATGAGCAGCAAAGGCAAAAGCATCCATGTAAGTAAAGGCATCTTCTTTTAATGCATAGGGTTGGTTATTTTTATAAGCATTGTATAAATCTGGAAACATGTTTCCTCGAATAAATCCCTGATAAGGGTCATATATTGCACTAGGGTTTTCATTTTTAGTAAATGTTGGTTGGTTAAAGTTATTGTTATTATAGTTATAGTAGTCTAGTGCTTTTTGATAGTTATTCATATTATTCCTCCCACTATATTGTAGTCATTTATAATAAATTGGTATAGATATTTGCCTAATTTAAAAAAATATGTGTTTAGGACTTGAAAAACTTATAAAAAATTGGTATATTATATAAGAACATTTGATATGGCGTGATTGGTGAAGTGGTTAACACGGCGGATTGTGGTTCCGTTATGCAAGGGTTCGATCCCCTTATCGCGCCCCATAGTGAATTTTACGCACACTATTGTTGCGAAAGATAAGAAAAAGTTCATAATACTTGATATTATGGACTTTTTCTTTTGTAAAGTTTCATAAGATAAATAATCTATAGTTTTTTATTCAAAATTTACATAATGTGAAAATTATCATGTGTAATTTTAACTTGATAAATTTTATATATTTTTTAAAACTTTTTGTTTGGCTTTTTTATCATTAGATATATTTACAAGTAATTGGTTTATATCTTCAGCCGTTATATTTAGTTTTGTTAAATACATTTCTTCAATACTATTCATAAACCATAATATATAGTTACTATTTTTTAAAACATTGGATAATGCATATTTTAATTCAAAAAAACAAATATTAGTTTTTTTATTCATATCAATATAGACTCCGCAATATTCTTCATCTGGATAACTACCATTACTATCAATTATTGCTTTAAAACAAACTTCTTTATCATTATAATTAATGGTTAGTTTATGATAACCAATCAATTCACTCCAATCAAAACTTCTTGACCATTTTTTTTCTTTTTCTAGTTTTGCATTCATATTTTTTTCATAATGATTAATAATATATAACAAAGAATTTAAAATTAACTTTCTATCTAT
The DNA here is from genome assembly GCA_947628785.1 of uncultured Bacilli bacterium. Taxonomy (GTDB): domain Bacteria; phylum Bacillota_I; class Bacilli_A; order RF39; family UBA660; genus HGM10857. Next base: position 1,738 of record CANRBE010000065.1, on the reverse strand, counting down.
AACACAAGACTTTTCAAATTCTTTCCTTTTTTGTTTTTGAACTAGTTCTTTTATTTTTTCTTCTATTTCCTTTTTTCTTTGTTGTTGTAATCCTCTTGATATTTCAAAAAAATTTTCTAAAATTTTTACTAATTCTTTTTCACTGATTTCTTCTAATGATTTGTTAGACCTTCTTTCGTATAAATAATCTATGAATAGTTGAATATATCCTATATTTTTATTTTGTGAATGATATGGGAATAAAGTATTTTTTATAAAACTAGATGGTGGTAAATAACACTTTTCTTTTTTTATATTAGTATCAAAAAATAGTTTTTCTTGTTTTATGTTTTTAATTTTATAATTTGGATAAATATTTATAATGTCTCTATTATTTGATTTTGGTTGGATAGAATAATCATAGTCAGAAGATAATATATCTTTTTTTGAAAAACAATATTCTATTCCTTCAAATAAAGTCATAAGTTTTGCTAAAACATTTCCTATAATGATTGAATTATATGTAGAATATTTTACTATTTTGTTTTTAATCTTCATTTCGTCTTGCTTCAATTGTTTTAAATCTTTTACTTCTTGAAGATTTTCAATCTTTTTTTCTAATTTTAAAATATCACTATTTAATTTATTTAATGTTTCAATATCTTTGTGTATCTTTGTCATAATATCAACTCCTTACTTGAATTATACACAAATATATGATATAAATATAATATATATTTTTTATATTAAATATAAATGAGAGTGATAATATGAATATTAGTTTAGATCTTTATCGCATATTTTATATTGTTGCTAAAGAGGGAAGTGTATCCGCATCATCTAATGTTTTATTTATATCCCAACCAGCTATTACATTTCAAATAAAAAAATTAGAAGAACAATTAGGTGTTTGTTTATTTACAAGAACAAAACATGGAATGATATTAACTGATGAAGGAAAAGTATTATTTGAATATGTTAAAAATGGAATAGAAAATATTAGCAATGGGGAAAATGCTTTATCTAATATAAAAAAATTAGATAGCGGAAATATTAGAATAGGTGTTTCAACAACAATATGTAGATATGTTTTAATGCCTTATTTAGAAAAATTCCATGAAAAATATCCAAATATAGATATTCAAATAAACAATAATATTTCAAATAATTTAATAAAAGAATTAAGAAATGGAAATTTAGATATCTTAATATCATTTTTACCATCAACCAATAATAAAGATTTAATAATTACTCCCATTAAAGATGTTCAGGATATATTTGTTGGAAATAAAAAATATTATGATTTATTAAACAAGAGTAATAATTTAAATGATTTAAAATTATATCCATTAATTTTTCCAAGTTCTGCATCTAGTAGTAGAATTCATTTGAATAAGTATTTAAAAAATAATGATATTAATTTAAAACCAAAATTAGAAGTTGTTAGTTATAATTTAATTATTGATTTAATAAAAGCAGGATTTGGTATTGGATATGTTACTAAAGAATTCATAAAAAATGAATTAGAAAATAAATCATTATATGAAATAAAAATAATACCAAAAATTCCTAAAAGGACTGTTGCAATTGTTACAATGAATAAAAAGGAACCTAATTATAGTGTGAAAAAATTAATAGAAATGATAAAGAAATAAAATAGGTAATATTACCTTATTTAAAAAGTAAGACATCTGGTAATATGTCAAGATAAAAGTTATGGAAGTTTTTAAATAATTTCTCCCTTATCAAATAAATTATT
>CANRBE010000064.1 GCA_947628785.1 uncultured Bacilli bacterium | reverse complement strand
GGGAAATGGCTCAACTTGGTAGAGCACTTGGTTTGGGACCAAGGGGTTGCAGGTTCAAATCCTGTTTTCCCGACCATTTGAAAATACAAATTGTGGGCTATTAAGTCCACAATTTTTTTGTCTACATAGCTCAGTTGGATAGAGCATCACCCTCCGAAGGTGAAGGTCGGCAGTTCGATTCTGCCTGTGGACACCAGATTGATTTTAAACTCGGACTTTTTTAGTTATTTGATAGGTTCGAGTTTTAATATTCAATAATATATGATAAAATTGATTTTTCATTAGATTGTTCAATAAGTAAAGAAAAAGAATTTACTAAAAAATCAGTTCCTAATAATAAATTATAGTATATATATAATTGTTGATTATCTAAAATTTATAACTATTTAAGATAATACTTGAGATTTTAATCAAATTATTTTGATTTATCAAAAAATTATTATTGATAATTAATAGTTATCGGAAAATAGTTTAACTTGGTAGATTACTTGGTTTTAAACCAAAGTTCAAATCATATTTTTTCAATTATTTGTAATAAATCTTAACTAGGGATCTTTTTAATATTTTAATATATTTAAAATTATGATAGAATATAGTCATGTTGTAAGGTGTTAAAATGAATAAAAAAGTATTTATAAAAAGTTTAAAAGATATGAAATTAGTAGCTCACCGATTAGGTTATAAAATGACTAATTATCCAGAAAATTCTATGGAAGTAGTCAAAGAAATATTTGAAAGTCCTGAATTATTAGATGCTTGTTTTGGTTTTGAGTTTGATATTTGTTTTACCAAAGATAATATTCCAGTAGTTATTCATGATAAGTATATTGATGATATTACCGATAGTTATGGCATGATTAGAGAATATACTATAAAAGAGTTAAAAAAATTAACTTTTGGTTTTAGAAAAAGTATTGATAATGATAAAAAATCAACATATAAAATAGTTACTTTAGATGAATTACTATCTTTTTTTGAACATAATAAAAAAAGATTAAAAAATAAAATAATTAAGATAGAAACTAAAGATTATATTTATACTAATAAAGATAATATGAACTCTAAAAATTTAAAAACTTTAGCTGATATTTTAAATAAATATCCAACTCTTAATTCTAATATTATCCATTTATCTTTTTGGCCTTTTAATTTGTCAAAACTAAAAAAAATTCAAATAAAAAATAAATACTTAGTAACTAAAAATGATTTTTTATGTGATTTTAATTTTTTAGTTTTTTTGACTAAATTTATGTCTTATTTAGATAATATATCTCTTAGAATAAAAACTAATAATTTACCAGTAGTAAGTAAGAATAATTCTAAAAGAGTTAATAAAAAAATTAAATTTGATACCAATTGGATGAAGCATTCTAATGCCTTAAAAGAAAAAAATATGAACTATGCGATAAAAAAATATGGTATGGTCAATTTATATGTTTTAAATAAAAATGATGAAATAGATGAAATATGTAAACATATAAGTTTAAAGTTTTTTAAGAAAAACAAGGACTTTATTGTTATCACTACCGACAATCCTTTTTATTTTAAAAAATAAAAAAGTTTTGATGTTTATAAAAAATAATATTAAATATAAATACTTTGAATATAAGTTTTTTATAAAATAAAAGACATTATAAACTAAAATTTAAATGTCTTTTTTAATATTTTAAAAAATCTACGCATAAAAGGTTGAATAAAAAATAGTTGGCTTAATAAAGCAAATGGAAAGTTTAAAGTAAAAGTTTGTAAAAAGTTAGGTATAAAATTAATAAGAAAACTACTTAAAGTAATTGATTGATGAAAATAATATACTGGAAATAAACCTTTATATAAAATAGTTGCTAAAAAACTCATTAAAGGACACATAATACAAACAGTTGAACAAATAATAGCTGTTTCAACTAAAACAGGTTTATATTCTTTTTTAGAAACAGTTTTTAAAGCAAATTTAGCTGATAAAGGACTACCGACAAATACTTCTGATAAAAAAGCTAATACAAATTCAATAGGAATTAAAAGTAAAGCAAATTTGTAATCAACTTTTAAAAGACCACCATTTTCTATAGCCAAACAATAAAAAACAAAACATGGTACTGTTATTAATACTGTAAAAAAAGCATAAATAATTCCATCCTTTCTTGATTCCATACATACTCCTTTCTATTTTTCGCAAGAAAAAAAACACATGTTAAATCTTCTTACATAGTACCGTAATCAGATTTACGAGTAATTACTCTACATGTGTCGTTTACTATTTTCTTGCAAGCAAAATAATTATATCATATTGTGATATTTATTTCTAGAAATTTTTAATAAATACTTTATTTTAATCAAAAATAAAAAAGATTTATTTTTCTTTTAATAAATCTCTTATTTCTTCTAAAAGAATAGTTTTTTCATCTTTACTAACTGTTTCTTCTTTATTCTGTTTTTTACTTAATTTGTTAATAATTTTAATGATAAAGAAAATACATACAGATACAATTAGAAAATCGATAATATTTTGAATAAATAGTCCATAGTTGATAGTTGCATCTTTGACTTTAATAGTTAGATTAGAAAAGTTAAGACCACCAATGATAATACCAATTAATGGCATTAAAATATCATCGACAATAGAACTTACTATTTTTCCAAATGCTGAACCAATAATGACACCGACTGCTAAGTCAATTACATTGCCTCTAGCGATAAATTGTTTAAATTCTTGGAAAGTACTATTTCCTTTTTTTAATATTTCTTCTTTATTAACTTTCTTTTTCACAATATACCTCCTTGTTTAAGTATTATAACATGGTAGTTTTTAATAGACAATGTCTAGTTATATATTTTAATTATTAACATAATATTTAATGAGGTGCCTATGAAAAATATAATTGCTTATTATTATCAAATTATACCAGATACTATTTATAATAAAAATAAAAATTATTTTTTTCAATATGGGCATTTTGATTATGCTTTTGTTAAATGCTATTTTGATGAACAACAAATTCAAAAGAAATATGAATTAAGTATGTATTTAAAAGAACATCGTTTTTATAATCATACTTTAGTAAAAAATAAAGTACAAAGATTAATTACTATGGTTCAAAATGAACCATATGTATTACTTAAAGCTCAAATAGGTTTAGATTCCCCATTAAAACTAAAAGATATTTTGTTTTTTTCAAATACTTCTGTTTATCAAAATCAATTTAATTTATTAAAAAGAGATTATTGGGATACATTATGGGCTAATAAGATAGATTATTTTGAGTATCAGGTTAATCAATTGGGTAGAAAGTATCCAATTATTACTGAAAGTTTTAGCTATTTTGTAGGACTTGTAGAAAATGGTATAGCAATGTATCATGATTTTTATTTGAAAAATCAAAAATTAGTTATAAGTCATAGTAGGATTAAAAATGATTCAACTTTATATGAATTATATAATCCTTTAAATTTTATTTTAGATTATCAAGTAAGAGATGTAGCTGAATTTTTTAAAGCTAAGTTTATGATTAAAGATGATATTTTTCCTGATATTGTAGAGTATGTAAGTAAGGCTAATTTAACTAAATATGAAATGGTAATGTTTTTTATTAGAATGTTTTATCCATCTTTTTATTTTGATTTGTATGAAGAAATAATGGACCAACAAAAAAATGAAGAAGAAATTCTTCAAGTTATTGATAAAGTACCTAGTTATGAATTTTTGTTAAAACGTCTATATTTTTATTTTAGACAGTTTACTAAAATGCCTGATGTTGATTGGCTAACAGAATTATAATTCGTTTATATTGATAACTTCTTTAACTTCATCTATTTCTGATTTGATGGATTGTTCAATTACTTCTTTAACGGTGTAATCAGAAAATTCACATCCAGCACATGTACCATTCATTTTTATATAAACAATGTTATCTTCATATTTAACGAATTCAATATCTCCACCATCATTTATTATATATGGTCTAATCATATCTATTACTTCATTTATTTTTTCAATCGTATTCATATTTTCTCCTTTTAACTAATGTTTTCTAGTACATAATCGTAATCTTCTTGATTATATATTGTATGACAGTAATCACAAACACCAGAATTATTGACACTAATACTATTTCCACAAGTTGGGCATTTTTTTACAATTGATGTTTCTTTAGCATCTAATTTTTTAGTAAAAGTTAAATGATATTCTTTTTCAATTCTTCTAGTATCATCACCAGTTATTAGTTCACCAGTATCTTTATCAATAATATAATCCATATATCTAGAAATGATTAGGACATTAACTATTTCTTTTTCTTTTATTTCTCTATTTAAAATTATAGTATCTTTTACGTTCAATTCATCATACATTTGTCTTTGATTTTTACTGTCTAAATCTTTTATATAATTGTTATATTTATTATATACTTCATCACTAATAAAATGGTCAACTTCAGTTAAATTACCTTTCATAATAGCAGTGAATAATTTAACAAATATGTTATCTACTTTGGTTTTAAAAACTGCTTCATTAAATTCTTGCATTTTATTCCTCCTTTATACTTTTTTCTGATTAATACATGTTTTTTTACTTAAAACATAATCATTTTCATTAGTTACTAATTTACTGTGACAGTATTCACAAACTTTTATATTTTGTTGGTTTATTAAAGCTCCACAATTAGGACATTTATCAATTACTTCTTTATTTTTAGTGAAAGTTAAAATATATTCAATACACAATTTACTGTTTTTATTTCCTCTAACTACTTTATTAGTATTTTCGTTTATGACATAATCGTAGGTAGTTACTTTTAGGTATGCTGTTGTGGTAATAACATTTTCTTTAATAAACATATTAGTTATTTTAACATCTATTAAAGTGATATCATCCATAATGTTTTTTTGCATTTTTAGTTTTAAAGTATCTAACTGACTAGAATACATATTATATAATTCATCAGTGGTTAAAGTTTTTAGTTTTTCATTATCAAAATTCATCCAAGCAATTTGTATGTCTTTATAGATATTAAATACTTTTTGTTTAAGTTCATCCAAAGTTAGACTAGAATCAATTTCTTTAAGTAATTCTTGATTAATATCTTGATATATTATAACATTATTATTACTATATTTATAAATTCTATCTCTTATGTATTTTGGTAAATTTGGATTGATTTCATGATGGTTAGAGTGATATTTTAATCCTGGAATTTTACTAAGAGATGCAAAAATTTTCCAAAAGATGAAAAAAGCAACAAAAGATATTATTAATACTAAAAATATATCTGCACTATCCCCATCACTACTGCTATAATTAGAACTGCTTGAATCATAACTTGAACTTGAATCATAGCTGGAACTAGAATCGTAACTGGAGCTTGAACTAGAGTTATAGCTAGAACCAGAGTCATAACTAGAGCCAGAATCATAACTAGAATCCCATCCTGAATCAGCATTTGTCGGTATTAGTGGCAAACAAAAGATAACCAATATTATTGTAATTAAAAGTAAAATTTTTTTTCTCATATTTTCTCCTAACTAAATATTTTTTATATTTTTCTTTGACCAATGCATTTTTTCTTACTCATGACATAATCATTTTTATTAGTTACTAATTTAGTACGGCAGTATTCACAAACTTTTAAATTATTTTGATTTATTAAAGCTCCACAATTAGGACATGTATCAATTGATTTTGGATTTTTAACCAAAGTAATAATATATTCAATACATAGTTTGTTATTTTTATCCCCTCTAACTACTTTATTAGTATTTTCGTTAATAACATAATCGTAGGTAGTTACTTTTAAATAGAATTTAGCTGTTATTATGTCTTTACTTTTATATATATCAATTAATTTGACATCTTTTAAAGAAATGTCATTCATAATATTTTTTTGTTTTTTTAGTTTTAAAGTATCTAATTGACTAGAATACATATTATATAATTCATCGGTAGTTAAAGTTTTAAGTTTTTTATTATCAAAGTTCATCCAAGATGTTTGAATATCTTTATATATATCAAAAGCTTTTTGTTTTAAATCTTCAATATTTATGGTGGAATCAATTTTTTCTACAACCAAAGAACTTATATCTTGATAATTATAATTTGATTTTTGACTTTTTGATTTATTAATAACAACTATTGTTTTATACATTGAATATACAAACATTATTAACATGAAAGTTGCAATAAACATACCAATAGGGTCATCACTAGTTGTATAACTATGACTAGAACCAAAGCTAGGGCTAAAATCCCAATCAGAGCTAGAACCAAAACTAGAGCCAGAGTCAAAGCTAGAACCAGAATCATAACTAGAATCCCATCCCGAATCAGCATTTGTCGGTATTAGTGGTAGGCAAAAAGCTATTATTATTAATAGAAATATAGTTAAATATTTTTTCATTATATCTTCTCCTAAAAATATTTTATCATTAATAAATTTAGATGTAAATTATAAAATAAGTTTATTTAAACAGTTGAGACATATTGACATAGTATGTTATAATTTATAACAAGAAGTTAGTTGTGAAGAAAGAAGGTGTAAGTTGAGTATTACTCAACTGAAATAGTGGAAAAATATAGAAAAGGTCGTATTTTAAAAGGAGTTGTAACTGGAATAGAAAGTTATGGAGTATTTGTCCAATTTGATAGTTATACAGGTCTTATTCATATTTCAGAAATATCAGATGGATTTGTTAGAAATCCTGCTGATTATGTTAGTGTAGGTGAAGTAATTAATACTAAGATTATCGATGTTGATGAAGAACTTGGACATTTAAAATTAAGCATAAAAAATATTGATTATAAGGAAAAAAGAAAAACAAGAAGAAGAAAGATACATGAAACTCCACTTGGCTGTAAAACTTTATTTTACAAATTGCCATTTTGGATTGAGAATAATTTAAAGCAACATTCTAAAGTGATGGAAGAACTACAAAAATGAAAAAATTGTGAAAAAATTTACTAAAAAGTATTGCAATTGCTCGATTTGTATAGTATAATCAATACTGTCTAAGTGAAATGGAATTTATCTTTTCCATTGGGAAATGGGCGCTTAGCTCAGTTGGTTAGAGCACCTGCCTTACAAGCAGGGGGTCATAGGTTCGAGTCCTATAGCGCC
>CANRBE010000063.1 GCA_947628785.1 uncultured Bacilli bacterium | reverse complement strand
AAGAGAAAGGATGTGACTAAAATGGATGTAAAAGCATTTAAAAAAGCTATAGAATTATTAAAAGAAGAAAAAGGTATCGATGAAGATACTATATATGATGCGATGGAATTAGCTCTAACTTCAGCCTACAAAAAAAATTATAAAACGCCTAATTCTACACCTGCTAATGTTAGAGTAGATATCAATAGAGATACAGGAGAAATTAAAGTATATTCTTACAAGATAGTTGTTGACCCTAAAGAAGAAGAAAAATACCAAAAATTTTCAGATATTGATTTTTCAGATATTGAAAATTTAGATGACGAGGATGATAGCGAAGATATCCCCGTGTTACCATTTCAATTTGATCCAAATATACACCTAACCTTAGAAGAAGCTAGAAAAATAGACCCAACTATTGAACTTGGAGAAACTATTGAAGAAGAAGTAACACCTAAAGATTTTGGTCGAGTAGCCGCTGCTACTGCAAAACAAGTTGTTGTTCAAAAAATAAGAGAAGCAGAAAGAAATATCATTATTCAAGAATTTGAAGACAAAGAAAATGAATTGATGGTTGGAACAGTAGCTATGGAAGACCAAAGAAACTACTATGTTGATTTAGGAAGAACTCAAGGTATTTTACCCAAAGGAGAAATAATACCTGGAGAAGAAATCAAAATGGGTTCATCAATAAAAGTCTATGTTTCAAAAGTAGAAAATGGAGCTAAAGGACCACTTATTTTACTTTCTAGAAAACACTATGGATTTGTTAAAAGACTATTTGAACTTGAAATACCAGAAGTAAATGATGGAACTATATTAGTATACAGTGTTGCTAGAGAAGCTGGTATTAGAACTAAAATAGCTGTATATTCTGAAATACCTAATGTTGACCCAGTTGGTTCTTGTATCGGTGAACATGGTAGCCGTATCAATAATATTGTCAAAGAATTAAATGGGGAAAAAATAGATATAGTTCCTTACAACAAAGATGTTTCAAAATTTATTGAAAATGCCTTAAGTCCAGCTAAAAATTTAAGTGTTTTTGTTATTGATGATAAGAAAAAAGAAGCTATGGTAGTAGTAGATGAAGATAATTTATCCCTAGCTATTGGTAAAAAAGGTTTAAATATTAGATTAGCTTCTAGATTAACCCATTTTAAACTAGATATAAAAACAAAATCTCAAGCTGAAGCAGAAGGAATACATATTTTATAGGTGAATTATGAAAACAAAAAAAATACCCACTAGAACTTGTGTTGTAACTAAAGAAAAGTATCCTAAACAGGAACTTATTAGAGTAGTTAGAACTAAAGATGGAAATATTATAGTTGATGAAACAGGAAAAGCAAATGGTCATGGAGCATACTTAAAAAAAGATGTAGACGTGATTTTAAAAGCTAAAAAGACTAAGTGTCTAAATCGTATATTAAACGTAGAAATCGAGGATTCTATTTATGAAGAAATAATAAATAAAATAAATTGAAAGAGGTGATAACATGATGAGTGTAAAAGAATATGCCCAAGATGTTAATAAAACTGTAGAAGAAATATTAAATGCTTGTAGAAGATTAGGTATTGAAGTAAAAGAAGAAGAAGATATGTTAGAAGAAGATGACATTATCGAACTTGATAATGACACCTATGAAGAAGAACTAGCAGATGACTTAGAAGCTTTAGCTGAAGAATATAATGAAGAAGCTAAAGAAAATACTAATAATTCTAAAAGTATGAAAAAACAAGTTAGTATAAATAAAAACAAAGTAAACAAAAAAGAATTAGCTAATCGTAAAAAAGAAATGTATAAAAATAAAGAAAAACTAAAATCTAATGATTTAAATCAAGATGATAATATCATTGTTTATCATGATGGGATGACAGTTAACGAATTAGCGAATAAACTAGGAGTGCCTGGAGCTGAATTAATTAAAAAATTATTTTCTTTAGGTACTTTAGCAACCGTAAACAACAGTATTGATTTTGAAAGAGCAGAACTTTTAGTAGTTGATTATAATAAAGAACTTAAAAAAGAAGCAGATGTCGATGTATCTAACTTTGAAGAATATGAAGCTAATGATAATATAGAAGACTTAGAAAAAAGACCACCAGTAGTAACTATTATGGGACATGTTGACCATGGTAAAACTACACTATTAGATACCATTAGAAAAACAGATGTTGTATCAAGTGAAGCAGGAGGAATAACTCAAGCCATCAGTGCTTACCAAATCACTTATCATGATGAAAAAATCACATTTATAGATACTCCAGGACATGCTGCTTTTACAGAAATGAGAGCTAGAGGAGCTAGTGTTACTGATATTGTAATTATTATAGTAGCGGCTGACGATGGAGTAATGCCACAAACTAAAGAAGCAATCGACCACGCTAAAGCAGCTGGTGTTCCTATTTTAGTGGCTATTAATAAAATAGATAAACCAGGGGCTAATCCAGATAAAGTTATGGCTGAATTAGCGGAATATGGTCTTACTCCGGATTCATGGGGAGGAGATACTATCTATACTTCTATTTCCGCTAAAAATGGAACTGGAGTAGAAGAACTTTTAGATAATATTTTATTAGTTTCTGAAATGCAAGAATATAGAGCTAATCCAAGTCGTTATGCCCTAGGTTCAGTAATAGAGGCTAAATTAGATAAACAAGTTGGTGTAATAGCTGTTTTACTAATTCAAAATGGTACTTTAAGATTAGGAGATCCAGTGGTAGTTGGAACTACTTATGGTAAGGTAAGAACGATGAAAAATGATAGGGGAGAAGAAATTACTAGTGCAACTCCATCAACTCCAGTATTTATAACAGGTTTAAATGAAATACCAAATGCTGGTGATAAATTTATGGCATTTGAAAGTGAAAAACAAGCTCATTCTGTTGAACTACAAAGAAAAAATCAAGCTAAACAAAAAGAAAATGTTAGTGGAGGAGCTGTTACTTTAGATGAATTATTTTCTAAAATAAACGAAGGTTTAAAAGAAATTAATGTTATAGTTAAAGCTGATGTCCACGGTTCTAGCGAAGCTATTAAAAACTCTTTAGAAAAAATTGCTATTGAAGATGTTAGAGTTAAGGTAGTTAGAAGTGGTGTTGGAGCAATTACTGAAAGTGATGTTGTTTTAGCTAAAGCTAGTAATGCTATAATAATTGGATTTAATATAAGACCAAATAATAGTATTAGAGAATATGCCAAAGAAAATGGTGTTGAAATAAGACTTTATGATATTATTTATAAATTAGTAGAGGATATGGAAGCTGCTATGAAAGGTTTATTGGAGCCAGTTTTTGAAGAAGAAATTCAAGGTACTGCGGAAGTAAGACAATTATTCAAGTTTTCTAAAGTTGGAACAATTGCTGGTTCTTATGTAACTGAAGGAGTTATTAAAAGAGATTCTAAAGTTAGAGTCATCCGTGATGATGTTGTAATTTATGATGGTAATATCGGTTCTGTCCAAAGAGAAAAAGATTCAGTTAAAGAAGTTAAAAAAGGTTTAGAATGTGGAATAACTATTGAAAACTTTAATGATATTAAAGTAGGAGATGTTATTGAAACATATGATATGGTTGAAATAAAAAGATAAGGATTTAGTCCTTATTTTTTTGATATATTAATGTTTCCTTAAAAGGAATAAAGTGATGTTTTTTATATAGTTTTTTAGCTATTATATTATTACACCAAACATTTACTTCAATATTTGAAATATTATTTTTAAAAACCCAATTTTTAAAATCAATAATTAATTTATCAGCTACTTTTTGATTTCGATAGTTTTCTAAAACATATAAAGCATCTAAAATAGCAATTTTTATATACTACATAAGTAACCATCTATTTTATTATTTTCTAAAACTGCAGTAATATATTTAATAAGTCTTGATAGTTTAAAATCATTTTATAAAAATTAGAAGAAATCCTTTTTTTCTTGACATAGCTTTTTCAAATGTTATAATTAAATAAGAATTTAAAAATTCTTATTTTGTTTTAGAAAGAGTTGTGATATTATGGCAAATAAAAATATAAAAAGCCGAAGTAATAAATATAATAAAAATTCAAAAAATCAAGCTAATTTAAAAAGTAGAAGTGATAAATATAATTCTAAAACAGAAAAATTTAATAACAATTCAAATAATATGAAAAATAACAAAAAAAATTTAAAAAATATAAATAATAAAAAAAGAAATAAGAAAAGAAAAATAAGAATTGCCATACTATGTTTTATTTTAGCTATTTTATTAATAGGAATTTTTTTAGGAGGAAGATATTTAGTAAAACATCAACCTAAAGTAAAACAACCTAAAAAACAAGTAGAAGAAAAAGTAAATAAAGAAGTTGATGACCCTAAATTAGAAGAAGTAAAAAAATTATACCAAGAAAATAATGATTTATATGGATGGATTACTATAGATGATACTAAAATAGATTATCCTGTTATGTATACTAAAGATGAAGATTATTATTTGGATAAAGATTTTTATAAGAAAAAAAGTTCAGCTGGTTCTTTGTTTATAGATAAATATAATACGATAGAACCTAGGGATATTAATTTATTAATTCATGGGCATAGTATGAAAGATGGTAGTATGTTTAGAGCTTTAATAAATTATAAAAGTAAAAGTTATTATGAAAAGCATAAAACATTTACATTTTATACTACTAAAGAAAAAGAAGAGTATGAAATAATAGCAGTTTTTGTATCTCAAGTATATCAAGTAAGTGACAAAGTGTTTAAATATTATAAATTTTATAATGCTACAAATGAAGATGATTATAATGATTATATAAAAAATATTAAAAAATTATCTTTATTTGATATTGAAGCTACTGCTAAATATCCAGATAAGTTGATAACCTTATCAACATGTGAATATTCAAAAGAAAACGGTAGAATGGTAGTAGTAGGAAGAAAAATTTAAATATTTATTAAAAATATTATAATGTTTATAAAAAAGTTATTTTGGTTAAATTAATATACATTAAATTTATGATATAAATAAGTATTAAGTAGGAGCTAAAAATGAAAAAGAAAAAAATATTAAAAATAGTGTCAATTGTTTTATCAATAATAATTATCATAATAGATATATGCATATATCTAAAAATGAGAAAAATTTGGATTGAAGTAGGTAATTATCATCCGTATGAAAATGCTGGATTAATTATATCAGGTTTATTTATGTATAGTATTTTAATTTGGGGTATTATTTTAATACCAATGGTATGGATTGAATATTTTTTAATAAATTTATTAGATAAAATATATAAAAAATATAATGATATAAAAAAATACTTTTTAAGTTTACTAGTTTTAATTACAATTATAATAATATTAATTTTCTTTATAAGAATATTGTTTATGTTAATTAAAATTTTATTTGTTTAATTGTTGTTAGTAAAAAAATACTTTATTACTTGACTTAAATATTAAAAAATTTTTCTTTAAAATTAAACTTTTAGCTTATAAAACAAGACTAAAAAACAATAAAAAACTTTTATTTCAAAAGTTTTTTATTGTTTTTAAATATATTTTTTTATTTTTTCTAAATTATTTAAATTTATTTTAATACTATTATTATTAAACATATCTTTAATGATTATAGTGTTATTTTTTATTTCATTTTCCCCTAAAATAATTACATAAGGTATTTTTTCTTTATTGGCATAATCTAAACTTTTTTTAAGTTTTTTAAAATTCAAATCGATTTCAACATTGTATCCTAAGTCTCTTAAATTATTTGCTAAATTTAAACTTTCAATATCTGTATCTATTGGAATGATGTAAATATCAGTAATTGATATATCATTAAACATTACATCATTTTTTAGTATTTCATAAATTGCAGAAAGACCAAAACTAATTCCTACCGTTGGATATTGATTACCATCATTAATAAATTCAGTAATCATATTATCATATCTACCACCAGCACCTATACTTCCATTAATCACACCATTTTTATCATATACTTCAAAAACATTACCTGTATAGTAATTTTGACCTCTAGCAAGTGATGATGAAAAATTACAAATTGAAACTATATTAATATCTTTTAAATATTTTTCTAAATTATTTAATTCTTCTAATCCGATTTTAATTTTTTGATTAGAAGTATTAATAAACATACTATTGATTTCTTTTAAAGATAAATTAAAGTAATTAATTATATTATCAATTTGATTTTTAGTTAATCCTATTTCAATTAATTTATTTTCAAATTCTTGTTTTGTTAATTTGTCTTTTTTATCAATAATTGTTGTAACTTTTGGTAAAAGTGTACTATCTATACCACTTTCTAAAATTAGACCATTCATTAAATTTCTACTGTTATATTTAATTATAATATCAATATTTAACTTATTAAAGGCTTTAACAAATAAAGATAATAATTCAGCTTCAATTAATTGTCCTTTTATACCTACAACATCTACATCGCACTGAGTAAATTCTCTATCTCTACCAGCTCTAACAGGTCCATCTCTAAAAACTTTTGCTATTTCATATCTCTTAAAAGGAAATTTGATTTGATTTTTGTTAAGAGTAATAAACTTGGCAAAGGGAACAGTAAGGTCATATCTTAAACCAAGTTTTCTTTTTCCTTGGTCACTTAATTTGTATATTTCATTTAAGATATCATTTTCATCATCATATTTGTTACTTAAAATATCATAAAAACATAATATAGGAGTTTCTATTGATTTAAAACCATATTGTTTAAATGTTTCTTTTAAAACATCATTTATATAATTTCTAATTTTTTGTTCTTTAGGTAAGAAATCATAACCACCTTTAACATTTTGTATTTTCATAAATTTACCTCTTTTCTTAATTAAAAAAGCTATACAAATTAGTACTTGTATAGCAAAATAGTTATTTATAAACTAAATACAAGCACTACAAATAGCACTTGTATTTACAACAATTTTTAATGTCGTATTAACAAGTGCAGACTATTATAATGATGATTAAATCTAATTATTTGTTCTAACATAATAATATCCCTTTCAAAATTTTTTAAATTATAACATATTTATATTAATTTGTAAAACAAAATAGTATTTGTTAATTTAAATATGAAGTGCAACACTTCACTATTGAAAAAGACATATGAATAATCTATAATATCTTTTCGC
>CANRBE010000062.1 GCA_947628785.1 uncultured Bacilli bacterium | reverse complement strand
AATGCAAGTGAAAATATAATGTTTGAAGGAATAAAAAAATACATGAAAGAAATAGAACAGATGGCAAAATAAGAAAGACAAAAAATAGGGTAGCGACTATCCGACATTGGTCTATGGAGAAGGAAACTTCGAGGAAGTAGAAAAGTATGACCGTGAGGTCATGCATGCCAAACTTGTTTGGTATTTTGTTCTATTAAATATTTTTAAAAATATTTAATTTACTATTAAAATATTGTATAATAAAAAAAGAAATGAGGTATTTTATGATTATTGGAAGTCATGTTTCTTATAATGCGAAAGAAGGTTTACTTGGAAGTGTAAAAGAAGCTTTGTCTTATAAAGCTAATAGCTTTATGTTTTATACAGGAGCTCCCCAAAATACTAAAAGAAATCCGATTGATAAAAATTTAACCAACCAGGCTTTTATCGAAATGGAAAAAAATGGTATTGATAAAAATAATGTAATTGTTCATGCTCCTTATATTATCAATTTAGCCAATAAAGAAAAAGAAGAATTTTCTATCCAATTTTTAAAACAAGAAATAAAAAGAGTTGAAGAACTAGGTTTTAATAAGTTGGTTTTGCACCCAGGAAGTCATGTTGGAGTTGGAACAAAAGAAGGGATTAAACAAATAATTCATGCTTTAAATAATGTTATTACTAAGGAACAAAGTGTAGTTATTTTAATTGAAACTATGGCTGGTAAAGGTAGTGAATGTGGTAAAACTTTTGATGAAATAAAAGAAATAATTGACAATGTCAAATTTCCTGATAAAATAGGTGTTTGTATGGATACTTGTCATATTCATGATGCTGGATATGATATTTCAAACTTTGATGATATTCTAACAGAATTCGACAAAAAAATAGGTCTTTATAAATTACAATGTATTCATATTAATGATAGTAAAAATGATATAAATACTCATAAAGACCGTCATGAAAATATTGGTTTTGGAAAAATAGGTTTTGATAATTTACTAAAAGTAATCAATCATGAAAAATTAAAAAGTGTTCCTAAAATTTTAGAAACACCTTATATTGGATTAGAAGATGATAGTAAAGAACGTCTATTTCCTCCATATAAATTTGAAATAGAAATGATAAAAAATAAAAAGTGGGATTCAAATTTATATAAAAAGATAAGAGAGTATTATAAATAATCTTTATATTTTTTTAGATAGTTTAAATAGATACATTTTACTTGTTCATAAGTGTTATTACTTAAGTGAGGTTTTATATCTTGTAAAGTAAAATCTGGATTATTTAAAATAGTTTTATAATTATTTTTTATATAATTTAAAGCAAAAGGTAACTCACTATCAAGATAACTAATATTTTCTTTTTCACAAAAAGATTTTATATCGTCGATAGTAAGATAATTAATATATTTTTTTATAAATTTAAGTATCATAGTATATTATATGAAAGAGGTATTAAAATATGCGGAAAAAAAGACAAATTAATACAAAATATAGTGATTTTTATAAAAAAAGTAGAGAGATAGAGGAAGTAGTAGAAAAAAGATATAATATACTAATTGCTTTAATTACTTTAGTTATTGTTCTTTTAATGATTGGATTATTTAGAGTTCAAATAGTAAATCAAAGATATTATGCTAAAGAGTTAAAAACAGCCAGTGAAAATACTATTTTAGGTACCACTGCTCCAAGAGGAAGAATTTATGATAGAAATGGTGTTTTATTAGTTGACAATACACCAGTTAGAATTATTTATTATAAAAAGCCAAATAAAGTAACAACTAAAGAAGAAATAAAAGTAGCTTATGAATTAGCGGCTTTACTAGAAATTGATTTTTCTAAATTAACTGAAAATTCTTTGAAAGATTTTTGGATAAGAAACAATAGTGAAGAAGCGGAAAAGAAAATCAAAAAAGAAGAATGGCAAAAATTAGAAGAGAGAAAACTTTCATCTTCAGATATAGAAAGTCTAAAAAAAGAGCGAATTACAGAAGATGAGTTAAATGAATATCAAGATATTGACAAAGAAGCCGCTTATATTTATTATTTGATGAATAAAGGTTATTCTTATTCTGAAAAAATCATCAAAGATACTGATGTTACTGATGAAGAGTTTGCTTTGATTGCTAGTAAAAAAGATTTAAAAGGTATTGATGTTAGGTTAGGTTGGGAGAGAACTTATCCAGAAGGAGATACATTTAAATCAATTTTGGGAACAGTATCAACAACTTCAACAGGTATTCCATCTGATTTAAAAGATTATTATTTAAATAAAGGTTATAGTCTTGATGATAGAGTTGGACTTAGTTATTTAGAGTATCAATATGATGATTATTTAAAAGGTACTAAGGATGTTTATGAACTAAAAGATAATGGCGAACAAGTTTTAGTAAAAGAGGGAAGTAGAGGTAATGATTTAGTTTTAACAATCGATATCAAACTTCAAAAAGCCGTAGAAAAAATTTTAGAACAACAACTATTAAAAGCTAAAAAAGAAGCTAATACTAGATATTATAATACCGCTTTTGCAGTAGTAATAAGTCCTAAAAATGGGGATATTTTAGCTATGGCTGGTAAGCAAATAGTTAGAAAAGGTAGTGGAAAGTATGAATTTTTAGATTATACAACTGGAGTAATAACAGGAAGTGTAACAGCAGGTTCTGCCGTTAAAGGGGCATCACATATAACTGGTTACAATAATGGGGGATTAAAAATTGGAGAAGTAAGAAGTGATACTTGTGTTAAATTAGCGGCTACTCCAATTAAATGTTCTTGGAAAAACTTAGGAGTTATTAATGATTTAAGTGCCTTACAATATTCATCAAACACCTATCAATTTTATACAGCTATGAAAGTAGCAGGTTATAGATATGTCCCAAATGGAGCTTTTAAAATGAAAAAAGATGCTTTTAAAATATATCGTGATACATTCGCTCAGTTTGGTTTAGGGGTTAAAACAGGAATTGATCTTCCAAATGAAAGTACGGGAATAAAAGGAACATCTGATACTCCAGGTTTATTACTTGATTATTCGATTGGACAGTATGATACTTATACTCCTTTACAATTAGCTCAATATATGGGAACTATTGCCAATAATGGTTCTAGAATTGCACTTCATTTGATGAAAGGTATTTATTCATCAAATGGACCAACTTTAAAAGATCCTATTTTAGAATATGAAGTAAAAGAATTAAATAAAGTTGATACAGATAGTAAATATTTAAAAAGAGTTCAAACAGGTTTTAAAAAAGTAATCAGTGGGGGAACTGGTACTGGTTATATAAACAGTAAATATAAACCAGCTGGTAAAACTGGAACAAGTCAAAGTTTTATCGATACTAACAACGATGGAAAAGTAGATAAAGAAACTTATACGAATACTTTTGCTGGATATGCTCCAGCTGACAATCCTAAAATGGCTTTCTTTGTCGCATCACCAAATGTATCAGATTTATCTAGTAATTATACTTCATCAGTAAATAAAAGAATAGCTAGGGCTGTATCGGATAAATATTTTGAAATGTATGGAGGTTAATATGGAAGAAAATAATATTTTATATAAAAATTTAATAGAAGTGATGGCTTTATTAAAACCATGTATAATATTAAAACAAATCAACAAGCAAATTTTAGATTTATATATATCTAATGAACCAGTTAGACAAGTAGATTTAAGTTATTTAAATGGTGATGAATTTTGGGAAAGTATCTATAAAGAAGTTTTAAAAATTACTAATCCTGATATTGATGTATTTAATGTTTCAGATTCAGGTAATATGTATAAATCAGCAATTATAAAATTGAATGAATATGTTAAGATAGTTATTACTAATCGCAATCATAAATATGATTTATGGATTGATGATTTACAAGATAAACCAAATTTATTAGCTAAGCAAAAAGTAAAAAAAATATCATAAAATTTTAATTATAGACCTTTGTTTTTAAATAATAGGTCAAAAAACGTTGAAATTTAAGAAAAATTTGTTATAATGGTAATAGTGTCAAAAAAGGAGGGAAAAGTATGGCTAAAAAGAATGAAAACAGAGTACGTGTTACATTAAAATGTACAGAATGTGAATCTAGAAATTATCGTGTTGAAAAAAACAACCATAATACCCAAAGTCCTCTAGTTTTAAATAGATATTGTCCAAAATGCCAAAAGCATACTGAACATAAAGAATCAAAAGATAAAAAATAATAGGAGGTTTGTATGATTAATATTAACGATATTAAAAATGGAATGACTGTCTTAATTGATGGAAATATTTATCAAATTATTGAGTTTTTACATGTTAAACCAGGTAAAGGTCCAGCTTTTATGCGAACTAAATTAAAAAATTTAAAAACTGGTACTACTTTGGAAAAAACTTTTAATACTAATGTTAAATTAGAAAAAGCTAATATTGAAAAAATGACAATGCAATATTTATATTGTAGTGGTGATAAATATAATTTTATGAATATGGATACTTATGAACAAGTAGAATTAACAGAAAGCCAAATTAATGATGACAAATATTATTTGATAGAAAATAATATGGTGGAAGTAAGTTTTTATAAAGGTGAATTATTAGGATTAATTTTACCAGAAAAAATAGAGATGACAGTTACTAAAACTGAACCAGCTGTAAAAGGAAATACAGCTAATAACGCTACTAAAGATGCTTTAGTAGAAACTGGGTTAGTTGTTAAAGTGCCTTTATTTATTGAACAAGGTGAAAAAATTGTTATTAATACTAAAGATGGGAAATATGCATCAAGAGCATAACCCATTTTTATTTTTATTGAAAATAGTTAAAATATGTGATATTATATATTTGGTATATAAAAAGTAGGAGATGAAAAAATGGATAAAAAGGAAAGTATGATTTGGGGAATAATTTTGGTTGTTATAGTTTTATTTATTTTGTTTATGCCACAAATAGAAGGAATATTATATGGAAGAATTCACTTGTTTAAAAAGAAAAACAAAGCTACTGAAGTAGAAAAAATAACTTATCCATCAGAAACTAGTTGTAATTTATCGGGAACAACAGATCCTGATTTGAATGCAACTGTATCTAAAACTGTCAATTTTGCGTATAATGATAGTGGAACAGTTGAAACTATTGTTTTAACTACAACAACTAAGTTCAATGATGATGAAAAGTATATAAGTAATAAAAATGCTAAAACTAAAGAAAGAGCTGGTGTAGTTACTCAAATTAGTAATGATGATGCTACTAAAACAAATGTAAAAAAAGATATAATGACTATTAAAGATATGAATGATTTAACTGAGTATCCAACTGGTTATACGGAACTTAAAAAGTATTTAAGTCAAAACCAATATTCTTGTACAGAAAAGAAATAAAAAAAGATTGACAAACATATTATGGTTATGTATAATATAAAAGAAATCAAAAAAGGAAAGAAGAAGTGTCCGCTTCTCACCCGATTGCACATAGCTTTGGGTTAATGCCACAATATTTTAATGACATTTAAAGGACACTTTTGTGTCCTTTTTGATGTAAACATGATTTATCATGTAAGTCAAAAGTTGGCTTTAGTTCTGGAGGTGTCAATTATAGCTAATAAAAATGATTTGTACATTAATGATCAAATACGTGCTAAAGAAGTGATGGTAATTGGTCCAAATGGTGAAAAACTAGGAGTAAAAACTTTAAATGATGCAAAGACAGTGGCTTTTTTTGCTGGCTTTGACTTGGTTTTAATTAATCCTAATTCTACACCACCTGTTTGTAAAATTATGGATTACAACAAGTTTAAATATGAAAATAAGAAAAAACAAAAAGAAAATATGAAAAAACAACGGGAAAGTAATTTAGAAATTAAGGAGTATCGATTATCTGTTTCAATTGATGTACATGATTTTGAAACAAGGGTAAAGAATGCGTCTAAGTATTTAATGAAAGGACATCGAATTAAATTGTCAGTTAAATTCAAAGGACGTGAATTAGCTCATTTATCAAGAGGAAAGGAAGTTTTAGAAAGGTTTGCTTCAGCTGTAAAAGATATTGCTGATATTGAAACTAGTCCTAAGATGGAAGGGCGTTTTATGAATATGATGTTGATGCCAAAAAAGAAATAAGGAGGATTTATGAAAGTAAAGAAAAATAAGTTAAAATCTCATAGTGGGATAAATAAAGTTATGAAAGTTAGAAAAAGTGGTACTATTAAAATAGGAGTATCTGCTAATAATCATAATACAGGAAAACAATCTGCTAGTCAAAGAAGAACTAAAAGAAAAGGAAACTCATTAAGTAATTCAGATTACAAAAGAGTAAAATCAATTTTAGGAAAATAAGGAGGTAAAATATGACAAGAGTAAAAGGTGGAAATATCCACAAGAAACGTCGTAATAAAATATTAAAAGAAGCTAAAGGTTATTTTGGAAGTAAACATCGTTTATACAAAACTGCTAGTGAACAAGTAATGCATTCAAATGCTTATGCTTATCGTGATAGAAGACAAAAGAAAAGAGATTTTAGAAAACTATGGATTACTCGTATCAATGCTGCTTGCCGTGAAAATGATATTAGTTATTCTAAATTTATGAATGGATTAAAAATAGCTGGTGTATCTGTTAACCGTAAAATGTTATCAGAACTTGCTATTGATAATCCTGAAACATTTACTAGTTTAGTAAGTATTGCTAAAGATGCTTTAAATGGTAATGTGACTAAAGTAGAAAAGAAAGAAACTAAAAAAGATATCAAAGTTGAAACTAAAAAAGACGTCAAAGAAAGTAAAGAAGAAGTTAAAGATTTATCTAAAATGACTGTTGCTGAATTAAAAGAATTAGCTAAAGAAAAAGGTGTTAAAGGATACACTACTATGAAAAAAGCTGAACTTTTAGATTCTTTAAAATAAAACTACATTTGTAGTTTTTTTGTTATAAAAATACTTAGTAAATAATTTGTAATTCTTTTTTTGTTTTTTCTTGTTATAAATTATATATTATGATATAGTATATATAGATATATAATAGAGGTATTTGTTTTTGTTTGTTGTATATAGCATAATATAATGGGCAAAATATATGTAAGGAGTGTAATTTATGAATAAAAAAGGATTTACTTTAATAGAACTATTAGCGGTAATTGTAATACTAGCCGTAATAGCATTAATCGCAACACCAATAGTATTAAATATAATTGAACAAGCCAGATTCGGAGCAGCTAAAAGTAGTGCAATAGGATATGTGGAAGCATCAGAAAAGGGTGTAATTTTATATCTGATGGAAAATAGAGATAATAAAGTAACAGGAGAATGTAAGGCAAATAAAAATGTTTTAACATGTGGTACAACACCA
>CANRBE010000061.1 GCA_947628785.1 uncultured Bacilli bacterium | reverse complement strand
TAAAATTAATTTACCAAAAAATAAAAAGAATTAAACTTTTTTTTAAATTAGTTAATTCTTTTTATTTTTTATCTTATTATTTTTTTATTTTAGATAAAATTTAATTTTTTTTAGTAGCCTCAAAATATAACTTTTTTACTTCTTTAGGAGTAAGAATTCTATATTCTCCTGACTTTAAATTTTTAACCTCCAGAAATGATACTTTTTCCCGATGTAACTTAATCACTTCATGATTAACAGCTTCAAACATTTTTTTTACCTGATGATTTTTTCCTTCATGAATAGTTAATTCTACTAAAGAAGTATCTGTTTTTTTATTATATTTTTTTATTTTTACTTTAGCTTTAGCTGACTTATAATTATCAAAATAAACGCCATTTCTTAATTTATTAGCTTGGTCTTTAGTTAATAATCCTTTAATTTTAGCTATGTATACTTTTTCTATATTATTTTTAGGATGAATTAAAAGATTAGTAAGTTCTCCATCATTCGTTAATATTATTGCTCCAGTAGTATCATAATCTAATCGTCCAACAGGATATATCCTACTAGTCGTTTTAATTAAATCAATGATTGTTTTTCTATTTTTGTCATCAGTAGTAGTTGATAAATAACCTCTAGGTTTATTTAGTAAATAATATTCTTTAGGACTATTTTTAATTAAATGTCCATTAACTACAATATAATCACTACTACTTACTTTAGTTCCTAATTCAGTTATAATTTTGCCATTTACCTGAACCTTACCTTGACTAATTAACTCTTCTGCCTTTCTTCTAGATGTATAACCAGAGTTAGCTATTACTTTTTGTAATCTCTCCATTTTATCCCTCTTCACATACATATCCATCTTTAGTCAATCTATCTATAATCGCTAACTTATTATCACCTATTAAACCAAAACTGTCTAATATATTATCATTTATCATAGATACATCAAAATTTATTTGATAAGTATAAATATTATTTTTATTACTTTCTTTTATTTCTATTCCTTTTTCATCAGCATATTTACTATATATTTCATTAGCATTTTGTTTTATTTGATTAATTAACTTTTGATTTTTAACATCATACTTTAATTCAAAAGTAGCTTTAGTTAATTTATCACTTAAAAAAGTCCCTGTTATAGTTTGATTTAAAATAAAATCATCTTGCTTATCTGTCATAACACAATTTAATTTATCTTCCTTTTGACAAGCAGTCATTAACATAATAATAGATAATAAACATATTATTTTTTTCATAAAACACCTTCTTATTTATTTTATCAAAAAGTTATTTAAACTTCAACTAACACCAATTAAGATTTTTTATTAAAAAAATATATTTATATATTATATAAAAAAGAATGACTTCTCATTCTCTTTAACAAATATATTATTTTAACCTTTTATAATTCTTCATCATTTGATAAATTATCAAAATATCCTTGAATTAAAACTACTGGGGTTCCCTTATCTCCACTACCACTTGTCAAATCACAAAGTGATCCTATTAAATCTATATACCTTCTTGGTGTAGTTCCTTGAGTCATCATAGTACCCTTTAAATCTTTTTGTTTATTTTCTATTTCATTTTTAATAGAATCTTTTAACTTTTCTCCTTTTAAATCAGCGAATTTATTATCAGATATATATTTTAATTTCAATTCATTTGGTGTTCCAACTAAACCTTTAGTATATGCAGGTGATACAACTGGATCTGCAAGTTCCCAAATTTTTCCAACTGGATCTTTAAAAGCTCCATCACCATAAACCATTACTTCGATATGACAATTAGTTTTTTCATATAATTGTTTTTGAATATCTTCTACTAATTGTTGACCATTTTTAGGAAATAGTTTTAATCTTTCCTCAGTTGATTTATTTGAACCAAGTAATCCATATTTTTCATTGTAACCACTACCATCTATTGAAGTAGTTAAAATATCATCCAAACCATTTACTATATTAGCTCCATTTTGTTTTAATATTTTTTTACTATTTTCTCTAGTATGAATATCACAAGTTAAAACATCTTTAGTTTTAGTTAGTATATCTTTTACATCATTTGAAAATAAAAATTCTATTTCACAGTTTTCATTATTTACAAGTTCTCTATAAAAATTAACATAATTTATACCAGTAAACGGATGAACAGTATCACCAAATTTTTCCATATATTCATTTTCTTCTAAAACATCTGTATAAGGATTTATATTGTATTTTTCTAATTCACTTTCTAAAAACAAATGATTTCCTACTTCATCAGCTGGATAACTAAGTTGCATAGTTATTTTATTACAACCCCTAGCTATACCTTTCAATATCAATGAAAACCTATTTCTACTTAATATCGGAAATACTACTCCTACATGACCACTTGGATATTTGTTTTTTATATCCTTACTTATAGTATCAACACTAACATAATTAGCATCGCTTATAGCTACAACAGCTTCAGTTATACCTACTATATCTTTATCGTGAAATTTAAAATTAGATGTTTTTGAGGCTTCTATTAAAGAATCAACTACAGTAGTAGCTAAGTCTATTCCTTCCTTGATGATTGGGGTCCTAATACCTCTTACAACCGTACCTACATTTCTCATTTTATCTCTCCTTTTATAATAATTATCCATTTAAGTTATTTATAAATTCATCTTCATTCCAAATAGTAATACCTAAACTAACAGCTTTATCATATTTACTGCCTGGTTTATCGCCGACTACTACTATATCAGTTTTTTTAGTAACACTACTTGTAGTCTTACCACCTCTTTTTTCTATTTCTAAGCTAGCTACATCTCTTGATAATTTGGTTAAACTACCAGTCAAAACAAAAGTTTTTTCATTGAATAACTCATTCACACTAATAGTATTTTCTAAATAATCCATATTTAGTCCATGACTTTTTAATCTTTCAATTTCATTTAAAAACTCTTCATTATGAATAGTATCTTCAACACTTTTAGCAATCACATCTCCAATATCAGGTATAGTAATTAATTCTTCATAATTAGTATTTAATAAATTATCCATATTTTTATAGAAACTAGCTAAAATTTTAGCAGTTTTCTTACCAACAAATCTAATTCCTAAAGCAAACAGTAAATTTTCTAAAGACTTTTTCTTACTTTCTTCAATACTGTTTAATAAATTAGAAATACTTTTTTCACCAAAACCTTCTAATTCTTTAAGTTCTTGTTTTACCTTAAATAAAAGATAGTAATCACTAAAATATTTCAAATAGCCACGATTATAAAAATCTTCAACTATTTTATCGCCAAAACCATCGATATTCATGGCATCTCTACTAACAAAATGAATAAGTCCTTCTATTCTTTTAGCATCACAATTTAAATTGACACAATAATAAGCACTTTCATTTTCTTTTCTAACTAACTTACTTTGACATATTGGACAAACTTTAGTCATATAAAATGGCTTTTCAGTACCATCTCTTCTTTCTTTGATACTTTTTACTACTTCTGGTATGACATCACCAGCTTTTTTAATAGCGACAATATCTCCAATTCTAAAATCATTTTCTCTAACATAATCTTCATTATGTAAAGTGGCCGCTGAAATAGTAGAACCCATTAATATAACTGGTTCCAAAACGGCATTAGGAGTTACTTGTCCAGTTCTACCAACACTAAAAATAATATCTTTTAATCTAGTTAAAACTAATTGAGCAGGAAATTTATAAGCGGTTGCCCATTTAGGATATTTAGCTGTAAAACCTAATTTTTCTTGGATTTTTAAATCGTTTACTTTAATTACAATACCATCTATTTCATAAGGTAAGGTATCTCTTTTTTCCGTCCAATAATCAATATAATCCAACAATTCTTTAATAGTTTTTACTTTCTTAATATTAGGATTAACTACAAATCCCAACTTTTTTAAAAACATCAAAGCCTCATAATGAGTAGTTATAGAATAATCAGACGCATTTGGCAAGTGATACAAAAAAGAATCTAGCCCTCGTTTGGCGGCAATACTAGAATCTAGTTGTCTAACACTGCCCGCCGCAGCATTACGAGGATTTGCGAATAATTCTTCACCATTTTCAATTCTTTTTTCATTGACTTGTTCAAATGATTTTTTACTCATATATATTTCTCCTCTAACTTCAATATCAATTTTTTCTTTTAAAGTTAAAGGAATACTTTTTATTGTTTTTACATTATGAGTAATATCTTCACCAGTAATACCATCACCACGAGTAGCAGCTCTTACTAATTTTCCTTGTTCGTAAATTAAAGATACAGATAGTCCATCTATTTTTAGTTCAGCTACATATTCTTGATTGCCGACTTCTTTTACTACTCTATTATTAAAGTCGATAATTTCTTCTTCATTAAAAACGTTGCTTAAACTAAGCATCGGTTTTTGATGGACTATTTTATTAAAAGAATCAATTACTTCACCACCAACTCGAACGGTTGGCGAATCTTCTTTTTTGAATTCTGGATATTTTTTTTCTAAGTCCATTAATTCTCTTAAATATTTATCATACTCTTGGTCTGTTATAGTTGGTTTATCTAAAACGTAATAGTTGTAGTTAGCTTCATTTAGTATTGTTGTTAACTCGTTTATTCTATTTTCCATACTCCTCCTATTGATGATTTTTAGTTAATGCATTATAAGTCCAAAAGAAAATCAAAATTCCCCCTAAAAAAGCTCCAATCCAAAAAATAGGGTTTCTATTATTGTCTATTACAAAATTTTTAAGCTTATCTCCCCATTCATTTAAAGTTTCCATAATTGTTAACATAATCATATTTAATCCACCTTTCTAATTGATTTATGTCCTTTAATCATTTGTTTTATTCCAATTCCATGTTCAAAAGCAATAGTCAAAATATCATCACTTATTCCTACTATTACTCCTTCTTTATATTTGTCATGAATTACTTTGTCACCTAAGTTGTAACTAGCATTTTTATCAATCATTTCTTCTTTATTTATGATAGTTACATCTTTATTTTCTTCTTTTTCTAAATATTCATCAGCTATTTCATCTAAAAATCGACTAGGTAAGTTATAATTAGTATTTCCATAAAGCATCCTTTTTCTTGCATTAAATAACCATAATCTAACTCTTGCTCTTGTGATTGCTACATAGCAAAGCCTTCTTTCTTCTTCTAATTCATCTTTATTTTCTAAGCAATTACTATGAGGAAATAAACTTTCTTCTAAACCAACTAAAAATACATAGTCAAATTCTAATCCTTTAGCTGAATGAATAGTCATAAGAGTAATGACATCATCATTTTCTTTATGTTCTTCAATATCTGCTACAAGACTTATATTTTCTAAAAAGTCTCCTAATGATATTATACCATTATTTTCTTCAAAATGTTTAGTAATTGATTTAAATTCTTCTAAATGTTCTAATTTAGTATCTGCTTCAATTGTTTTTTCATTTTCTAATTCTTGTTTCAAACCTGTTTTATCTAATACTAAATCGACTAAGTTAGTTAAAGTACATTTTTTGCTTTCCTCTATTAAATCATCGATGATTTTTTTAAATTCTAATTCTTTGGTTCCACTTAAATTTTCATACATACTACTATTAGTACTACTTGCTTTATTTGTTAATTGTTCAATACTTTTTATTCCTATTTTTCTTTTAGGTACATTAATAATTCTAGTTAAACTATTGTCATCTTTAAAGTTGTAAATAAGTTTTAAATAAGCAATTAAATCTTTTATTTCTTTTCTTTTATAAAAATAAAATGAACCTATTACTTTATATGGAATGTTTTCTTTTAAAGCTTCCTCTTCAAAAACTCTAGATTGGACATTAGTTCTATATAATACTACTATTTCTTTTTTAGGAACTCCTTTATTTATCAGTTCTTTTATTTCTTTAAATACTTGAATAGCTTCGTCTTCTTCATTTTCTGTTCTTACATATTTAATTTTTACACCAGTATCATTATTAGTCCATAGTTTTTTATCTTTTCTCAAGGTGTTATTTTTTATTACTTCATTAGCAACATTTAAAATGTTTTTAGTTGACCGATAGTTTTCTTCCAACATAATTGTCTTGCAATCTTGATAATCTTTTTCAAAATTTAAAATATTTCTGTAATTAGCTCCCCTAAAAGAATAAATACTTTGATCATTATCACCAACAACACAAATATTTTTGTATTTAGCACTTATATATTTAGTCAAAATATATTGCGCTTCATTAGTATCTTGATATTCATCTACTAATAAGTATTTATATTGTTCTTGATATCTTTTTAATACTTCTGGATATTCATTAAATAAAGTAATTGGTAAAGTTAATAAGTCATCAAAATCAACACTGTTATTAGCTTTTAATCTTTTTTGATACTTTTTATATATATCAACTACTATTTTTTCAAAGTCAGTATTTGCGTATTTATCATATTCATCAGGTGATAGTAATTCATTTTTAGCTCCACTTATTTTATTTCTTATAAGTCTTGGGCTAAATAATTTAGGGTCTAAATTTTTTTCTTTGATGATTTTTTTTATGATAGTTAAACTATCTTCACTATCAGCTATTGTAAAATTTTTTAAAAAACCTAATTTTTCATAGTTTTGTTTAAGGATTAGTAAACCAAAAGAGTGAAAAGTTGATATTTGAATACGATAACCATCTTCTCCTAATAAATTTACTACTCTCTCTTTCATTTCTAAAGCGGCTTTATTAGTGAAAGTTATAGCTAATATTGATGTAGGTCTTACTTTTTTTTCTTTGATTAAATAAGCTATTCTCGTCGTTAAAACTTTAGTTTTTCCACTACCAGCCCCCGCTAGAACTAAAACTGGACCTTCAGTTGCCTCTACTGCTTCTTTTTGTTTTTCGTTTAATGTATCTAAATCCATGTTATCACCAATATTATCATATCAAATATTATAGTGCTTAGACAAGTAAAGTAATAATTATTTTGTTACAAAATTGACAATCAA
The DNA here is from genome assembly GCA_947628785.1 of uncultured Bacilli bacterium. Classification (GTDB taxonomy): domain Bacteria; phylum Bacillota_I; class Bacilli_A; order RF39; family UBA660; genus HGM10857. The sequence goes on along the minus strand of CANRBE010000061.1, from coordinate 444 downwards.
ACAAATAAATAATATTATTTAATTGCTTTTGGAAGGGGTATATTATGAACTACAATCAATTAACGACAATTTATAAATTATTTTAATTGATGAGTTAAAAAAAGAAATGGAAAAAATATGTAAAAAGTATGGCTTTATGAAAGTAAGTTGTCCAGCTTTAGCTTTTGTTTCCTTATTTGAAACTTCTGGTCATGCTTCTAAATTTAATGAAGAATTATTTAGAGTTACTTCACCTAGAGGTCATCAATTTGTTTTAAAACCAGTCCAATGTCCTCATCATACTCAAATATATGCATCTAAAATAAGAAGTTATAAAGACTTACCAATTAGATATATGGAAAGTGATAAACAATACCGAGCTGAATTATCTGGAGCGGTTGGTAACAGTCTAGCTAGAACTTATGCTTTTACTGTTGAAGATGGTCACATTTTTTGTACAAGAGA
>CANRBE010000060.1 GCA_947628785.1 uncultured Bacilli bacterium | reverse complement strand
ATTTTTGGAGGTAGTAAAGAATATGGAAAAAGATGAAGTATTATTAAATGATTGGGATGCTAATGTATTAAATGAAAGAATAAATGAAGCTGAAAAAAATTTAGCTAGAAAAGAAGGAAGAGAAGAAGGAAGAAAAGAAGGAATTGAGATTGGAGAAGCTCGTGGTAAGGCAAGTGGAATTGAAATGGGAGAAAAAATTGGTGAAGAAAGAGGAAAAGAAAAAACAGAAAAACTTTTAATCGAAAACATGATTAAAAATGGCGCAACCATAGATTTTGTATCCAAAGTAACTAGTATACCAAAAAAACAGTTAAAAAAAATAAAAACTAGTTTATTTTTATAGAATACTTAGGTATTCTTTTTTCTTGTATTGTCAAAATAAATAAAATATATTATACTTAAAACGGTGGTAATATGTTAGACCGTTTAGAAAAACTAATTGGAATAAAAAATATTAATAAATTAAAAGAAAAAACAGTTTTGGTTGTTGGATTAGGTGGAGTTGGTGGATACACTTTAGAAGCTTTAGCTAGGAGTGGAATTGGTAAACTAATTATAATCGATTTTGATAAAATTGATGAAACTAACTTAAATAGACAATTAATAGCTACTAAAAAAAATATAGGTAAATTAAAATGTGATGAATGGAAAAAAAGAATAAATGATATAAGTGATACTGAAGTAATAACTTTACCAATTTTTTTAGAAGATACTAGTATTTTAGATAAATATAAAATAGATTATATAGTAGATGCTTGTGATAGTATTAAAACCAAACAAAATCTAATAAAATATAGTATTTTAAAAAAAATACCACTTATTAGTTCAATGGGAACCGCTAAAAAATTAGATCCTTTAAAACTAACTATTACTGAACTTGATAAAACAAGTTATGACCCAATAGCTAAAAAATTAAGGAAATGGAAAAAGGAAAATAAAATAAAAGAAAAAATAATGGTTGTATCAAGTATTGAACCAGTTTTAAATAAAAGTATGGGAAGTAGTGTATTTGTTCCAGCTAGTGCAGGACTTTTAATAGCTAATTATATAGTAAAGGAAATAATAAAATGATTGAAAAAACATTAATAAATAAACTAAAAAAAATAAAAGGAAGTATTTTAGGAATAGGTATTGAAAGTATTGATGTATTAAAGACAATTGATAAAAGTAAAAAAATAACTTATTGTGATTTACTATTGAGTGAAACTTTAGATGAAGAAGATGGTAAAGGTCGATTAAAAAGAGTCAAATTTAAAAAATTGAAAAAATATTATAAATATAGTAGTATAAATACGACTATAGCCTGTTTTGATAAAATACCTTACAAACGTAGTTTTATAAAAAATAGTGTTTATATAACTAAAGATAATATTTATTTATATAGTACTTTAGAAAATGAATATTTAGATACTTATGTTAATAGATATACAAGATATAATATTACTTATCAAAAAATAAAACAAAAAGAAGAGACTATATATATACTTGATTTACAAAATAAAACTAAATTAGGAATTAAATATATATTCTATTATATTTATGATTTATTGTTTGATATTGCTAATTACATAAGTGATTTTTTAATAGATTAAAAAACTATTTAGATAATTCCTAAATAGTTTTTTGTTAGTTAACATAATAAAGAAATATAAAAATACTTAAAAAAACATCTTTTAATTTATACAGTCGTTTACAATACAATTTAAAATATATAAACCTTGCACAATGTGTAATAAAATGTTAAAATAATATTGTATTCATAAGGTAGGTGATTATATGGATATGACGAAAGTATATGATGGTAAACTATTTAGAGATGCTTATATTGAAGATATGCTTAAAGAGGTAACTAAAAGCTTAGAAGAAAAAGGATATCAACCAATCAATCAAATAGTAGGTTATTTGATGAGTGGAGATCCAGGATATATAACTAACTATCAAGATGCAAGAGCTAAAATAACCTCAGTTGAAAGAAGTAAAATATTAGAACTTTTAGTAAATGAAGTGATTAAATGAGATATTTAGGTCTTGACCTTGGAATGAAAACTTTAGGTGTTTCTATATCAGATACAACAGGAACAATTGCCAATAGTTATAAGACAATAAGATATAATGGACAACTTGACAATCTAGTTGAAGAGGTTAAAAAAATTCTTTTAGAAGAACCGATTAAAACAATAGTTTTAGGGTATCCTAAAAATATGAACAACACAATTGGAGATAGTGCTAAAAGAGCTTTACAATTTAAAAGCATGATAGAAAAACACTTAAAGATAGAGGTTGTTATGCAAGATGAGAGACTTTCAACGATGGAAGCTACTAATTATTTATTAGAAGCAGATATGAGCAGAAAAAAAAGAAAACAAAAAATAGATAGTTTAGCGGCTAATATAATATTACAAACCTACCTAGATAGAAAGGATAAGAAAAAATGAATTTAGATAATATGACCATTCGTTTACAAGATGAAAACGGAAGTGAAATAGAATATGATGTTTTATTTACATTTGATTCACCAGAAACCAATAAAAGTTATATAGCTTATACTGATAACTCAGTTGATGATACAGGATGTACAAGAGTATATGCATCAATTTATACCCAAAATGAGGATAAAGTAGATTTGGAAGCTATTGAAAGTGATAAAGAGTGGGCAATGGTTCAAAGTGTGTTAGATAAAGTAGGACAAGCTGTTAAAGAAGAAGGAGATATGTAAGTTTAACTTACTAGTTTTATGAACACAGTTAGAGTAGTAAGCAAAAGAAAAATCAAAAAATTTATTTTAATTGTAACTATTAGTCTTATTGTAATAACGATAATTAACTTATCACTATTTTACTTTTTAAACTTAAAAGGTGTAAGTTCCGATGATAAAATAATACCTTTTAAAGTAGAAGAAAATGATACATATTATACTTTGGGTGATAAATTAAAAAATAATAATTTAATAAAAAATAAATTGGTATATAAAATATATCTTAAACTACATAAACAAAGTGATAAACTTGATGTAGGTATGTATCCTTTAGCCAAAAATATGGGAGTAAAAAAAATAATTGAAACTTTAAAAAAAGGTCCAGATGATGACTTAACCAACAATAAAATAACTTTTAGAGAAGGATTAAATATTAGAAACATTGTAGATATTTTAGCTAAATATACTAAATATGACAAAAATGAAATAACTAAAAAAATTTCTGATACAACATACTTAAAAACTTTAATAAATAAATATTGGTTTTTAACTGATGAAATACTTAACAAAGATATTTATTATCCATTAGAAGGGTATTTATATCCTGATACTTATCAGTTTAAAGAAGATGATAGTATTGAAGATATTATTGATACGATGCTTTTGAATACTTCCAATAAATTATCTATTTATCAAAATAGCTTTAAAAATCAAAAATATACATATCATCAAATAATTACTCTATCATCAATAGTAGAACTTGAAGCCTCATCTAAGGAAGATAGAAAAGGTGTAGCAGGAGTTTTTTATAACCGATTAAATAAAAATATGGGGTTAGAAAGTGATGTCACAACATACTATGGTCTTAAAAAAGATTTGACTGATTCGATAAAAGGTAAAGTATATGATTATACTCCTTATAACACCAGAAACAGTTCTTTGAAAGGTAAATTACCAGTTGGACCAATTTGTAATCCAAGTATTGATAGTATCGATGCTGTACTTAATTATAGTAAAACTAATAATTATTATTTTGTAGCTGATACTTCTAAAAAGGTCTATTTTGCGAAAACATATGATGAACATTTAAATATAATTAAAAAACTTAAGGAGCAAGGAAAATGGAACGCTTAGAAAGGTATGCTTTAGAAAATAATATTCCGATTATGCAAAAAGATGGGATAAATTTTCTATGTGATTATATAAAAAATAATAATGTTAAAAATATTTTAGAAATTGGTACAGCTATTGGTTATTCAGCTATTTGTATGGCTAAAATAAATAAAGATATTCATATAACTTCAATTGAAAGAGATAACAATATGTATAAAAAAGCCTTAGAAAACTTGAAAAAATATCAAGTAGAAGAGCAAGTACTTGTTATTAATGATGATGCTTTAAACTTCCAAATAAATAAAAAATATGATTTAATTTTTATCGATGCAGCCAAAGCTCAATATATCAATTTTTTTAACAAATTTAAAGATAATTTGACTTATAATGGAGTTATTGTTAGTGATAATTTAGACTTTCATGGAACCTTGTTATTAGATGAAGACAAACTAACTAAAGGACTTAAAGGAATTGTTAGAAAATTAAAAAAATATATTGAATTTTTAAAAGAAAATGAAGAATTTGAAACCCATTTTTATAAAATAGGTGATGGGATTAGTATTAGTAGAAGGAGAAAAAAATGAAAAAAGGATTTACTTTAATAGAATTATTAGCGACACTTTCTTTATTACTTGTTATAACATCAATAGCGGTTTTAGACTATAATAAAAGAGTTAATAAAGCTGATAGTAAAGCAGCTTTAACCAATGCCAAATCATATGTTAGTGAAGTAAATAAATTGTTTTTAAAAAGAGATTTAAACGAGTTAGAACCATTAGAGGCTGGTGTTTATCAAGTTAATAGTCCTAATGCTAATGGTGAATCTTTAAATGATATGTTAGGTGTTAGTGGAACTATACCAACCGAAGGAGAAGTTACTATTAATGAAGACTATCAAGTATCAAGTGCTACTTTAAAGTATAAATTATATATCGTAACTTATGAAAATGGGGAATATGATGTTTCTAAAAATCAAAAGAATGGTTAACCCATTCTTTTACTATATAAATAAGTATTATTTTCTTTTATTTGTTTTACTTTTTGAAAGTGTTTAACTTTTACACTATTAGAAACTTTAGTATAGGGATAAAGATAGTCGTAAATTCTATTTATTTGTTCTTTGGTAAATACATCTTTATTGTTATTATATATTTCACAAAATTTACTTTTTAATTCAGCCATTTGTAATAAATAGGTATTTTTACTATTAACTTTAATATTTAATAATTTACAGTTATCTGAAAAAACAACAAAAGAAAATATTTTAAATTGATGTTTTAATAATTTAGTTAAATGATAAATATGATTGTTATTTTGGAAGATGGGATTATAAAATGGATATTTCTTTTTTTCTTGTTGATTGTTAATAAGGATTTGAAGCCAGTTTTTATAATTTTCATTTCCTAAAATTAATCCTCTGTAATTTTTACTTTCAAAAACAAATATTCCTTTTTTACATATTAAAATTATATCTATTTCTGTTGTTTCATTTTGATTTTTAGGAATATATAAATTGAATAAAAATTTACCATCAAACTTTATAATATCTTTTAAATATTCATAAATAAAATATTCTTGTTTTAGTCCTTTATCAAATAAGACTTGATAGTAATCATAGTTAGTATTTTGATAATAAATTGTTTTTTTAAACTTATATACTTTTTTACTTTCTGCTATAAGTACCCCAATAAGGATGAAAATAAAAGATAAAAAATATATTAAAAACATATAAATACCCCCTTTTGTTAAGAGGTATTATATATATTTTTTTGATAAAAGTCAATAAAAACAAACTTATGTTTATAAAAATTTTACTTGTCTATAATATAAATACCATGTATAATTAATTTAGGTGATGAAGATGAAAAGACCAGAATTATTGTCTCCAGTTGGTTCAATGGAAGCTTTAAAAGCAGCAATTGCAGGGGGATGTGATGCTGTATATTTAGGAGGAAAAGTCTTTGGAGCGAGAAATTTTGCGACTAATTTTACTTTGGAAGAGTTAAAAGAAGCTGTTGTTTTAGCTCATACTTATCAAGTTAAGGTATATGTTACTGTCAATACTTTAATTTATGAAAATGAAGTCGATGATTTTTTTAAATATATAACTTATTTAACTAGTATTAATATCGATGCTTTGATTATCCAAGATTTAGGAATGATGGATTTAATCAGAAAAAGATATCCAACTTTAGAATTACATGCATCAACCCAGATGCATATTCACTCTTTAGCGGGGGTTAAACTTTTAGAAAGTCTAGGAGTTAAAAGGGTAGTACTAGCTAGAGAAACTCCGATTGAAGAGATTAAAAGGATTAAAAAAAATACTAAGATGGAAATAGAAGTTTTTGTCCATGGTGCTTTATGTGTTAGTTATTCTGGTCAATGCTTGATGAGTTATATGCAGGGAAATAGAAGTGGTAACAGAGGTTCTTGTACTGGTTGTTGTAGGCTTCCTTATGATTTAATTAGTGATGATAAAAAAGTAAATAAGGATAATTATTTATTAAGTACTAAAGATTTAAATACTTTATCTTATTTAGGGGAATTAATAGATTGTGGTATTGATAGTTTAAAAATAGAAGGTAGAATGAAAAAAAGTGAATATGTTTATCAAACTACTAATATTTATAAAAAAGCTATCGATAATTATATAAAAGGTAATGATGTTTTAGTCTCTAAAGATGATTTTGAAACTTTACAGGTAATTTTTAATCGGGAATATACTAAAGGTTTTATTTTTCATGAAGAAAATAGTAATTTTACGAATGAGTATAGACCTAATCATTTAGGGATTCCTATTGGGAAGGTTTTAAGTTATGATGATAGTAAAGCTACTATTATTTTAAAAAAACCCCTAAGGATAAATGATGGTATTAGAATTTTAAGTGATGAAGATATTGGTTTTACTTTAACTAGTATGTTTTGTCAAAATAAGCAAGTAAAAGTAGCTACTAAAGGGGATATTGTAACAATACCATTGGATAAAAAGGTAAATAAGGATGATATAGTTATTAAAACAACTGACAGTATGATTTTAAAAACTATTCAAGAAAAAATTAACAGTAACCCTAAAACTATTTCATTAAATGGTAAAATAACTTGTCATTTAAATGAACCGATTAAGTTAAAACTTATTATGGACTCTTATGTAGTTAATATGGAAAGTAGTTATATAGTAGAACCTGCTTTAAAGGTAGGAACTAGTAAGGAAAGAATTGAACAACAGATAAATAAATTAGGGCAAACTCCATATTATTTTGATAATCTTATCGTAGATGTAGATGATTTTATTTTTGTAAAGATTGATGAACTTAATAATATTAGAAGGATGGCTATTGATAAGTTAAATAAAATAAGACTTAAAAATAAACATTATGAGTTAAAACCTTATAGTATCAATGTTTTAGATTTTAACAAAAAACGTAATATGAATGTTTTAATCTCTAGTAAAGAAGATTATTTATTTAGTAAAAAACATAAATTTGATACTGTTTATACTGACAATATAGATTTATATTATACGATTAAAGATAGTGTTTTGAAATTACCTAGAGTAATGAATAAGTATCCTGTTTATCAAGAAAAGTTATTGGTATCAGAACTTGGTAGTGTTTATCAATATGATAATGTTGAAACTGATTTTTCTTTAAATGTTACTAATTCTTATACGGTTGCTTTTTTGCATTCTCTAGGAGTAAGTAAGGTTACTTTGTCATATGAACTTACTAAGGAACAAATAAGGGATATTGTTTATGCTTATAAGGAAAGATATAAAAAACATCCTAATTTGGAAGTTATTATATATGCTAGACCTGAGGTAATGGTATCAAGGTATAATTTGCTTGATAAGTATAATGTAGATAAAGCTTCTTTAAAAGATAAAGCTGGTAATTTATTTCCTGTTGTTACTAAAGATAATCTTATGTATATTTATTTATATAAACCGATTATTAAAGATGATTATATGGATTATTATGATATGGGTATCAATAATTTAAGG
>CANRBE010000059.1 GCA_947628785.1 uncultured Bacilli bacterium | reverse complement strand
ATTAGCAGTCATTTCTAACTGTTATCCCAGACTCTGAGGTAGATTACCCACGTGTTACTCACCCGTCTGCCACTAAGTGGAAATCCAAATCCGATTTTGTACAAGTACGCAATTTTCATTGGGCCACTTCGTTCGACTTGCATGTCTTAGGCATGCCGCCAGCGTTCATCCTGAGCCAGGATCAAACTCTCCAAAAAAATTAAAATGACAATTTATGTCATATAAGTTCTTTGTTTAAAATTACATTTTTCCTGACTTATGTGAATTGACTTTTTGCTCAGTTTTCAAAGATCATTCTCCGTTTTTTTCAAAACGCAATACTAATATATCAAACACTCTTTCAAAAGTCAAGCATTTTTTTTCAAAAATTGAATTTTTTTGCTTTCCTCGTCTCAGAGTAATTTAAATATACCATTTCAACTAACAACTGTCAATCGTTTTTTGTAAAAAAAAGTAAATTTTTTGTCTTTTGACATTTTTAGTTACAATTAGTGTAAAACACAACGATTTTATACTTACTTTCTTTAATAATATATGTCAGTAAAGAAAAATGTTTCCAATTTTTTATATATTTTTTTCCTGACTTATGTGAATTGACTTTTTGCTCAGTTTTCAAAGATCATTCGCTCTTTTTTTCAAGTGCATACATAATATATCAAATGTTTCAATTTGTGTCAATGCATTTTATAATTTTTTTGTCAAATTTTTCGGTTTGTCAAAAATATAGACACTTTTGTGTCTATATTTGTCTAAAAATTTAATTTTCTAGTTCTAAAGCTTTTAATTGTTCATACAATTTTTGATATTCATAATTGGCTTTTGCATCAAATATTATCGATTTAGATTTATATAAAGCAATTAATTCATCTAGTCCATTTTCAATAGCTTCTTTTAAATTATTAGAATAAGACATTAGTTTTTGATGATATTGGTACTCTAATCTATCTAGTACTTTATATTCTCCATCTGGAAATATTCTAAGGTCTAAATCATAATCAATATATTTCAAAGTTTGTTCTTCTAATATGAACGGGCTAGCAATATTACAATAATATGAAATACCACCTTTTTTTAGTTGAGCTATAACATTGTACCAACGATTTCTAAAATAGTACATGATAGCTGGTTCTTTAGTTTTCCAACTTATTCCTTCTGACCTAGTTACTAAAGTTTTTTTATTGCCAAATACTATATAGTCTTTTTTTATATCTAATACTATGGCTTCTTGCCATTCCCGATGAACTTTTTTATCATGTTTATAACACATTATTCGATATTTATCACCTACACATATTTTATACATTAGAGTCCTTCTTTCTGATATTCATTATATCACATTTTACTAATAATACAAAAACAGGAAAAATTTATTTTCCTGTTAAGTAATCAAGGGCTTTTTTTAATTGATTATCATTTTCTCTTGTTGGATTATCAAGATATTCTTTACTAGCTTTTTCTTTTATATCTGGTTTAACTCCAGATTTTTCTATCCATTTTCCTTTTGATGTTAACCATTTTTTAGTAGTAAATTTATATTCACTACCATTATCCATATTATATAATTCTTGAAGTGTTCCTTTTCCAAAACTATTTGTACCTATAATAATGGCTTTTTTATTTTCTTTTAAGGCACTACTAAATATTTCAGACCCACTAGCACTACTCTCATTTTGAAGAATAACGATTGGATAATTTTTATTTGTTTTTCCTTCTGAGTAAAATTTGGTTGTTGTTCCTTTTTCATCGATTTGATATATTATTTTTTTGCTGTCTAAAAATAAGGATGCTATTTTATATGAAGTTTGCACCGTACCATTATTGTTACCTCTAAGGTCGATAATTAATGATTTCATACCTTCATTTTCTAGTTTTTCTAATTGCTTTTTAAAATTTTTATATGAGCTAACCGAAAAGTTACCTATTTCGATATACCCAATTTTATTAGTTTTATCTATCATTTCACTTTCTACAGATGGTAAAGTTACTTTACCTTTAGTTATTTTAATGTTTTGTTCTTCCCCATTTCTAGATATTATTAATTCTATTTCTCCTGTAGCTTGTTTTACATAGTCACTAAATTCTGCAACATTTTTATCTTCTAAATTAGTTCCGTTAATACTTATTATTTCATCATCTATTTGAATTTGGGCTTTAGAGGCAGGAGTATTTTTTATTACTTCTGTTACTATTATTTTATTATTGACTTGCATAACTTCTATTCCAAGTCCTTCATATTCACCTTCTAAGTTATAGTTAAAGTTAGTAGCATCGCTAGATGTTATAACACCAGAATAGTTATCTCCCAAAGACCTTAATAATCCATCCATTGAATTATCTAAAGCTTGACGCCAATCGACATTTTTGTAATAGTTTTCTTTGACATTTTGATATTCGTCAACAAATTTTCTTAAGAATTTGTCTTTAGCAACAATTGAGTCTCGATATTGCATTTTATAACAAACATACCAACCCATGGCTAAACTTATTATACATGTTACAACTAACAAAAATATTACTTCGATTATTGGGCTTTCTTTTTTAGATGAAACTTCTTTTTTATTAATGGTCTTTTTAGTTTCTTCTTTTTTAGTTTCTGTAGATACTTTTTTAACTACTTCTTCCTTGCTTTTTTTAGTTTGTACCTTTTTTTTAGTTTCTTTTTCTTCTTTTGCCATATCATCACCTATTTTTAATATAACACAAACTTTTTTTATTGTCTATTTATGTTTAACTTTTTAACATTATTTGACAAAAAAATAGTAAACTATAATGTCTACTATTCTGAATCTTTAGAAGCTTCATCTAATAAATTTTGTAGTTTTTCTTCTATTTCATCATCGTCTTCATATACTTCATCTATTTCGCCATCTTTAACTTTTATTAATGTTGTTTTACTAAAAGCTATTTCATCATCAAAATTTGATTCTTCTTTAACATATTTAGCGTTAAATATATCATTTAAATCAAGATTATATATTTTATATTCTGGATTATAAGATCTATAATCAGTTAAAGTTTGATAATAAGGATCACTTTCTCCTTCGTCAACTTTTGATGCCAAAACATAATATTCTTCTTGATTTTGTTTAAGCATATTTCCAACTATAACTTGGTTATAATCTATTTCGGCACTACCTAATGATTCATCATTTGGAAAAATATTTTTTAATTTTTTATTGTTAATAAATGTAACTGCAAAATAGAAAATTAGAAATAAAACAGCTATTATCAAAATCAAAATTAATAATTTTTTTAAATCACTTTTTTCTTCTTTTATTTTTGGTTTTAATTCTTTTTTAGGTTCTTTTTTTTCTATTTTAGTTTGTGGTGTTTCTTTTTTGATATTATTTTTTTTAGTACTATTCTTAGTTGAATTAGTCACTTCAGTTTTTTTAGGTTTAACTGATTTAACTTCTTCATTTTTTTTAAGTTTAACTGAATCAGTCTTTTTAGCTTCTTTATTGGTGCTTTTTGTTGTTGCTTTAGGAGTTGCCTTTTTATTCGTTTTTGTATTTTTTCCCATTTCCATCACCCAGTGCTATTATATCAAAGCAAGTTATAAAATACAAGTTTTTTTTTAAGCATTTATTTTTCTATTGCAGTATTACTTACTGATTCAGCTACTTTCAAAAGTTCATTACTGTCAAGTGCATCGCTTGTTGCATAGTACATGATATCATTAGATGTCCAGGTAGCACTGTTTTCTCCAATTGAACCAACTGTATCCATTAAAAATGTTGGTTCACCTAAAACTGTTATTGTATCAACATCTTTAGTTAAAGCGATTGTTTCTTCTACTAAAGTAAATGGTTTTTCCCCAGCAAACGTTAATATTACTCTTTCACCAGTTGTTGTTTTTATTTTATCTTGAGATTGTAAATAAGTGTTATTTGGCATATACATTGGATATGTTATGTTATCTATAGATGCTGATGTTTTAGTTGTTTCTTCATTGCCAATATTATAATTAACAGTAAAGAAATTTTTAGGAATATTAGGTTTATAGTTTATTTTTTGATATTTCATTTTTATTTTAATATTATCATCTTTATCTAAAACTTCGACTTTAGTTATTTGACTGTTTTTGTTTAGGTATATTTTTTGTTTAACTAAATCAGGATTATTAGTATATGTTACTGTCGATGTAATTATAGTTTCTTTATCTTTTTTGATTTCTTTTTTATTTTTATCATTATCAACATCAAAAATCAAATTTTGTAAAATATAGCTTTGAGAGTTATTACTTGGCCATTCACTTTGGAACTTAAAGCTTTTTCTTAATGCTGGTGTTAATACATAAACTGCTTCACTATTTTTTAAAATTATTTGTTCATGATTATTGGTTTTGTTTATTAGAGAAACATGGTATTTATCTTCTTTTTGATATGTTACTTTAACATCGTATGCATATTTGTTATCATTGTTGTATATTTCAAGTTCACCAGACAGTTGATAAGCATTTAACTTTAAAACTTTGTCTTTAAAATCATTATAATTTCCTCCAGCTTTTTTAAAACAACCTGTTGTAAAAATAAGTAAAGATATTATAACTATTAACTTCTTTTTCATTTCTTTCACCTCAATTACTACATTTTACGAATTTTTTTTAATTTTATGTATAATTTAATTTATTTTTTTCATAATAGTAATAAAAGAAAGGAGATATTATGGAAACAATTCAAAAAATAGCCCTTGTTTTTACTATTATAGGAGCCATTGTTTGGTTATTAATTGGCCTTTTTAATTTTAATCTAGTGGATACTATTTTTGGAGGTATGGATATTATTGAACGTATTATCTATATTGTAGTAGGAATTTGTGGCTTAATTAATATTGGTCTTCTTTTTCAACATTTTGAAAATTAAAAAAATAGAACTGTGGTTCTATTTTTTTACTATTTTTACTTTAACTTTCTTTGGTGTTGGTGTATAAATAAGTCTATTTTCTCTTCCTTCTACTTTAACTTCAACGTCATAAGTACCTTCTTTATATCCTGATAGGTCTATATATGGATAAATGTATTCACTATATTTACCGCTTATAGAATCTATTACACTCTTAACGCCTTTAACAGTTACTCCTACTTTAGATGATTTATCATCGACTGCTTGAACTGCATAGTTATCATCTAAGTTTCTAGATATAATTGGTATATCACTAAATTTAGCACTTGTCGAAGCTGCTAGAGAAACTGTTACTGTTATGTTGTTTACTGATACTGACCTTACTCCAACTGGTTTAGTAACTTCAGCTTTATATGTTTTTCCTTCTTTTAGTCCTTCAACATTAATTTTAACTGGGACTGATGTCAAATTAGATAAAGCTTCAGTATCACCAAATACAGTTACTTCATTTGTATTTGAGGTTATAGATTCTATACCTAAACCAAAACTAACATCTCCAACTGGAACTATTTCAATTGGTAAGGTTTTACTTGGTGATGAAATAGTTAAGTCAACATCTATTTTACCAGGTACTATTTCTACATCGACAATTTGACCATTTTTATCATAAGCTTTTAATGGTACATCTTTCATAGTTATTTTTCCTACTTCTTTATTAACTAAGTTATCTATATCCACTAAAGCTTTAACTTCAGCTACTTGTTTTAGTTTATGTTCTGCTCCTTTGATAACTACTTTATCTGTATCATAATCGATTGAATCGATTGACAAAGTAGAATCTAAATGGTCTTGATTTAGTAAATCAACTGACAATGTCTTAGTTTCTGACACTTTAGGATAGATATTAACGGTGACTGTTGATGGATTAACCGTATATCTAATATTACCTGTATTTTGGTTATATGTTATATTTACTTTATGAGTACCTGCTTCAAGTCCACTTAAGTCAACTGATACTTCATGGGCGGCAGATTGTTTAGCAATATATAAATCTGTTTTTGAACCTATTAAGGTTATATCAGCTGTTTCTGGTAATCCTTCAACAACGTAAGCTTCTTGATTATATATAACGTTTACTTTTTGGTCGGATAGTAATTCAGCACTATTGTCATTAAATAAAAGTATTTTTTGGTCAATCAAGAAAAAGATAAATAAAGCCAAAAACAAAGATATAAAGAGTAATGTATTAGTTTTTGATAGCCAACCTTCTATTTTTTTACTTGATTTATCAAATTTGTTTGACAATATAACAATTAGTTTGGTAATTGGTACTACTATCCTTTTATCAATTAGATGAGCTATCGCAAGAAAGAGTTTTTTAAATGGTCGTATTATCGTCTTCATTTTCTTCCTCCTCATCTTCCATTATAATTGATTTTTTAGGTCGTAATTCTTCTAACAATGACATTTTTACTTCATCTAAAGTCATATTGTAGTTTAATTCTCCATTCATAGCCATAGAAAGTCTACCTGTTTCTTCTGATACTATTAAAGCAATACAGTCACCAGTTTCTGATATACCCAAAGCTGCTCTATGTCTAGTTCCTAATCTTTTACTTATTTTTAAGTTACTACTAGTTGGGAATACTGCTCCAGCACTAGTTATTTTATCACCTTGTATTATTACTCCACCATCATGCATTGGATTGTTTGGAAAAAATAAAGATATCAATAAATCAGCTGATATATCGGCATATATTTTTTTTGATGCTTCGATATATTCTTGTAAACTATTATCTCTTTCTATAACTATTAAAGCTCCAATTCTAGCTTTTTTCATATAGTCCATAGCATTAGCTATTTCGTATACCATTTTTTCTCTTTCATCGACTGTAAGTATTTTATGACGACCAAGTAATTGACTTCTACCAAGATATTCTAAAACGTTTCTTATTTCTGGTTGGAATATAACTATCAAAGCTAAAGGTCCCCAAGTTATAACGTAATCTAGTAAGTAACCCAATGTTACTAGGTTTAGTAAATCACTAAATACTTTTAATACGATTATTATAAGTATTCCTTTTAGTAATAAAACCATTTTTACGTTTCTACGTAAATTTTTTAAAATGTAATATAATAAAAACCATACTACTGTTACATCTATTAGTTTAGTAACTAATGATACAATACTATCTATCGTCATTTTTTCCCTCCAATATCTTATATAAAATTATATCACAATTATATGTTTTAGCAAAGGTAAAAAGCCAAGTTTACTATGATTAAATTTTTAAATCTTTTTTAACCCTTTAGTTTAAATGGTAAAAAAAAGTGTAAAGTTTTCAAATCATTTTAATGATGTTTAAATTTATATTGTTTAAAAAAATTAGGATTTTTCCTAATTTGTTTGGTTTTCACGATATGTGAAATTATTATTTTTAGCTTCGTTTATGATACTTCTAATTCATACTCATCTCCTATTGCTCCTGAGCCTGTTCCTAGTTTGACATTACTTTTAAGAACTACGACTGGGCGCACTCCATACGAATAACTGCTGTATGTGATGTTCCAGTACCCGTTGCCTGGATACCAATAATACAAGTTGTTAGTGTAATAGGCAGAGGCCAACCAGTAGTAACTACCAATATCTATTAGTTCTGTACTTCTTCCACAGTATATTCTATTATTATAATTATTATAACAGTTTCCTCTGTCATTTTTTTCTAAATAGTCCCATAAACTATAATCTTCGTTTCCGTTTTCTTCATAGTTTATTATATTTACATCGTCACTATCCATATAATGGACACTTAAGGCATATATACTATTTCCGTATTTAGTCCATGCTTTTCCTGTCCCTTCATCTTCGGCTGATGTAGCTCTTACTTTTAGTATTGCTTTACTTGCTACACTTTGTCCTGATGCATGATAGTAACATTCTGGGGTTCCTCCATGAATTAACGTAATTTGTCCACTACTATCAACATCCATTATTCGCCAGCCACTATAGTCTGGTGTATCTGTTGAAGGAAAACATGCGATACTTTCATTCTTACTTAAGCCATTTGCCGAACTTTTTGTAACTACATCATAGATATC
>CANRBE010000058.1 GCA_947628785.1 uncultured Bacilli bacterium | reverse complement strand
ATTTAAAAAATTATACTTTTAAAACTTTTGAACATAATAATTTTATTATAACTATTTGTACTAAACTATGATATAATAATTTAAAGTGAGAAGTATGAAAAAAAATTTATTTGAAAATATTTTATTTATTACCTTTTTATATATTATTGTATTATTTATTATAATATTTATTTTAGATAAACTTGGTTATGTTTTTCTAAACTGGTTTATTTATTTTAATCTAGTTATTATTAGTCTTGGTATTTTAGTTGGAACAACTAAAATAATTACTAAAAACATAAAAATATTAAAAACTAAAATTACTTTATGTATAGTTTTTACTGTAGTTGAATTAATTATTCTAATACCTGCTAATTTATTATTTATATCCATGCAAGATAAAGAAGAATTTGTAAAAAAAAACAACCATTTAATGGTTAAAGAAACTCATTCTATATTACTTTCTAATTGGATTTGTTATTATGATTTTGAAAACATTTTCATAAGAAAAAAACAAGAAAGAATTTATGAAGCTTATGATGATAGTATTAGTGAATACTTATATACTATTTATTATGATAAAAAAGGTAATATACTAAAAAAAGAAATAAAAACTCCGTAAGGAGTTATTTTGTTTTTAAATTAGTGTTCATTAAATTATTTAATTCTTTTTGGTAATTAATAGTAAGTCTTTCAATATCATCTTCTGTTATATCTAAAAACTTATCATATAATTTACCAACTCTTTTTTTATTATAACTACGATACAATTTAAATCTAGGTTTAGCATTTGGATTAATTATCGGTATATCTAGTTTTTGAAGCATTTCTAAATCACTTTCAAATTCAAAAGAACTAATTCCTAATTTATCAATTAAAGCAAATAAAGATTTAATATTCTTTTTATCAGTTTTTATTTTATCATACAAATCACAAGCTAGTAATGTTCCAATAATATATAATCTAACCATATAAAATTGTAACTTATTTGCTTCAATTATATTCCTTAAATAATACTTTTGATTTTTAAGTATTAATCTACCTATTTTAGAATCTTTATCCATTTGTTTTAAATAATTAACTATCATCTTTTTATTTATATAATTACCATTTTCACAATAAAGATTAAGTAAAATATTTTCAAAAATAATACTTCCAGCTCCCTCTAAAGTATCTAAAAAACGATTATTTTCATACTTCATAATTTCTTCGTAATCAAATTCATTTTTTTCAATAAGAAAATCTCTTAATAAAAATTCTATAGTAATAGAAGCTGTTTCTTCAAAATAATCACTTATAGAACTTAACTGATTGTAAGGCATTTTTAATTTATGTGTCATTTCATGAACAATAGTAAAGACATCTTCAATAGTTTCATTTATATTTATATTAACTAAACCATTTATATCCACTAAAGATTCTTGAATATCTGACTTATAAAAATTGACTGAATATCTTTCTCTTTTTCCATATTTTTTCTTTTCTCTTAAAATATTTAAAAACCTTTCCGCATACTTAGGATTTATCTCATTAAAAAATTCTGTAGCTAATTCAATAGAACGATTTATATCGACTTTTTTTATAAATTTTTTTTCAGTTAATTCATCAGTATTTTCTATTATAATATAAGCTAATCTACTTACTAAATCAAAATATTTTATTCTTGTATTAATTCTATTACCACTATAAAAAAAATCATATATTGCTTTATTTAAAACATTATAGTTCATTAAACCACCTATAATAAGTATACAAAAAAAATAACAAAATGTCGATAAGTTTTATTTCTAAAAAAGACAAGCCTTCATACAATTAAAGTAGGAGGTTGTTATGATGAAATATCAAGGATTAAACAAAGAAGAAGTCTACCAAAACAAAGAAAAATATGGAAGCAATACTATTAGTAGTACAGTAAGTAACAGCTTTTTAAAAAAACTAGTAGAAAGTTTAGGCGACCCTATAATTAGAATATTACTAATAGCTTTAGGTATTAAAACCATTTTTCTGATTAAAAATTTTGATTGGTATGAAACTATTGGGATAGTTATTGCGATTACTCTAGCTAGTTTAATATCCACCATATCAGAATACGGTAGTGAAAAAGCTTTTATTAAACTACAAGAAGAGGCATCTAAAATAACATGTCGGGTAATAAGAGAAGGACAAGTCCATAGTATCCCTATTGATGATGTGGTGGTAAATGATATAGTATTGCTTTCATCAGGTGATAAAATACCTGCCGATGGTAATATTATTGAAGGAGAAATATCAGTTGATGAATCAATGATTAATGGTGAAACTAAAGAAGCTTATAAAAATTTAAAAAATAGTGAAGTATATCGTGGTACAGTCGTCTACTCTAAAGAAGCTATTATGAAAGTTAAAAAAGTAGGTATTAATACCATGTATGGTAAAATAGCTAGTGAATTACAAGAAAAAAGTCCTGATAGTCCTCTTAAACTAAGACTTAGAGAACTTGCTAAAGTAATTAGTAAAATAGGTTATATTGGAGCTTTTTTAGTCGCAACCTCTTATTTGTTTTCAGTTATAGTTATAGCTAACAATTTTGATATAAATGCTATTATGAAAACAGTTTCTAATTTTCCAGTCATAACAGGACATATTCTTTATGCTTTAACATTATGTGTAACTATTATTATAGTTGCTGTTCCAGAAGGTCTTCCGATGATGGTTACTTTAGTATTATCATCTAATATGAAAAGAATGCTTAAAAATAATGTCCTAGTTAGAAAACTTGTCGGTATTGAAACAGCTGGTAGTTTAAATATTTTATTTACTGATAAAACTGGTACTTTAACCAATGGTAAATTAAATGTTATCGGTTTTATGGCTGGTAATAATCATGAATATAAAACTGAACATGACTTACTTAAAAATAAACATCTTCACGACTTAGTTAAAACTTCAATTCTTTATAATAATAGTGCTAGTTATACTAAAGAAGGAGTTGTTGGTGGTAATATTACTGATAGGGCTTTATTAAACTTTATCGATAGTGATAAATCATTAAAATATCCTAAATTAAACACTATTCCTTTTAATAGTAAAGATAAATATATGATTACTGTAATTGAAAAAAATGGTCAAAAAAAACTAGTTAAAGGGGCTTTTGAAAAAATACTACCCCACTGTTTATTTTATTACAATGAACTAGGTGAAATTAGAAAATTAGATAGAAAAAAAGTAGAAGAAAGATTAAATATGTATACTAAAGCTGGTATTAGAGTTTTAGCTCTTGCTATATCAAGTGATACTACTTTTATAAATTCTTTACGTAGTTTAACTTTAGTAGGTTTTATTTTAATAAAAGATTCAATTAGAAAAGAAGCTATTAAAGGGGTTGAATTAATTAAAAATGCTTCTATTGATATTGTTATGATTACTGGTGATAATAAAGATACTGCCATCAATATTGGCAAAGAAGTTGGTATTTTAAAAAATGAATATGACATCGTCCTTACTAGTGATGAATTAAATAGTTTATCTGATGATGATTTAAAAAAAGTAATTCCAAATTTAAAAATAGTGGCTAGAGCCTTACCTCAAGATAAAAGTAGACTTATTAAAGTAAGTCAAAGTATGAATTTAGTAGTTGGGATGACTGGTGATGGAGTTAATGATGCTCCAGCTTTAAAAAAAGCTGATGTTGGATTTGGTATGGGCAGTGGAACAGAAGTAGCTAAAGAAGCTAGTGATATAGTCATACTTGATGATAATATTTTATCAATATCTCAAGCTATTTTATATGGAAGAACTATCTTTAAAAGTATTAGAAAATTTATTATTCTACAACTTACTATCAATATGTGTGCGATGGGACTTTCTTTAATTGGACCATTTATAGGAGTAAATACACCAGTTACAGTTATTCAAATGTTATGGATAAATATGATTATGGATACCCTGGCTGGAGTTGCCTTTGCCTATGAACCAGCTTTACTAGAATACATGCAAGAAAAACCAAAAGCTAAAGATGAATCGATTATTAATTCATATATGATTAATGAAATATTAGTTACTGGATTATATTCAGCAATACTTTGTATTTTATTTTTAAAATTACCTATTTTTAGACTTGCTTTTGAAAGTAATGAAACACTACTTACTGCTTTTTTTGGACTATTTATATTTATTGATATTTTTAATTGTTTTAATGCTAGAACCGAACGACTTAATATCTTACAAAATGTTATTAAAAACAAAGCTTTTTTAGCTATTATAATATTTATTATTATAGTTCAAATAATTTTAATTTATTTTGGTGGTTCTTTATTTAGAACTTCTGGTCTTAATTTTTTTGAACTTCAATTAATGATTCTTCTAGCTTCTAGTGTTATTCCTTTTGACTTTATAAGAAAAATATACTTAAAAAGACATGGGAAAGTAAGAAGTGTGTAACATTTTGTCTAGTTTTGTCTTATTTGTCGGTACTATATTGAAAATACCTAAAAAATATGTTATTATTTAATTGGGTGATAAGATGTTATATTTACATCGACAGCTACAAAAGCAAGGATTAAGTAACTATCAAATACAAAAGTTAGTTAAAGAAGGTAAATTATATTTTATAAAAAAAGGTGTTTACTCTCCTACTCCTAAAGTTAATGATTTGGAGTTGATAGCTAAAAAACACCCTAATGCAGTTTTTACTTTAACTACTGCTTGTTATTGTTATGGTCTACTTAAAAAAAATTATAAACCATATATCATCGCGACTAAACAAAAAGATCGACCAATTAAAGATACCATGGTTAAACAAATTTTTATGAAAGATGATTTATATCCAATTGGTATCAGTCAAGTTAGATTTCAAAATGTCGATATTCTAGCTTATGATTTAGAAAGACTACTTATTGAAGTAATTAGAAATAAAACATCACTAGATTATGATATTTATAAAGAAATAATAAACAATTTCAAAAAACTTAAAAGTCTTATAAATAAAAAGAAATTAGAACAATATTTGCCTAATTTCAAAGACCCTCGAATTATCAAAAGGATTAATCGAGAATTATGGAATGAATAATATTCATTCTTTTTTTAATCATATATTTCTTCTTTTAGTCTTTCTATATTATCAGATATTAATGTAATATAATCATCTTTACTAGCTCTTTGTTCATCGGTAATAGTTGACAAGTTATTAAGTTCTAATATTTTTGCATCTGTTTCTTCTTTGATTTTTTTTACAGTTTTATTTAAACTATCTTCATCTAATGTAAAGATATATTCACAAGTTTTATCTTTAAGTAAATCTGTTGCATCTGTTTTTACTTTTTCAGTCAAGGTATCATTTTCTTCTAAAGATATTACTCTAAATCCATAATTTTCTAAAAACTTTAATTTACTACTATCTACTATTATTGTCGCATCTGGGTTGTTTTCACTTAATAGTTTTAATTTAGCATCTATATTAGAAATATTTATTTTAAGTCCTTCATATTTTTCTTCTATTTCTTTAGCTAAATAATGATTATCAATATACTTTAATAAACCATTTTTTATATTTAAAGAAATCATTAAAAAGTTAGATGGATTTAACCATAATTCATCTGATAAATTACTATCCATACTACTAGTTGAATCGATAATCATCAAATTTTTATTTTGTTTAAACATTGGTTGAATATAATTTTTTTCATTACTTAAACCATTAAATATATATAAATCACCTTTACTATAATCATTTATTTGTTTTTTGGTTAATTCATATTTACTGATATCAATTCCATCAGGGTAAATACTTTTAATAACACTGTGACTTCCATATAACTGACTTGTTATATATTCAATTGGATAAGCAGTCGTATAAATAGTTATATTTTCCAAATTATCTTTTTTAAAACAACCTGTTGTTAAAAATAAACAACATAATAATGTAAATAATATTTTTTTCATTGTTTTTTCCTTTCTATAACTGGGTCATAACCTCCTTTAAAAAAAGGGTTACATTTTAAAATACGCTTTATAGCTAAAAACATTCCTTTTATTAATCCATATTCGTTTAAAGCTTGAATCGCATATTCAGAACAAGTCGGTCTAAACCGACATCTATTATGAAAATTACCTGGTATTTTTTGATATTTTCTAATGAGGCAAATGATACATTTTTTCATGTTTTAATTATACTAAAAAAAGAGTCATTTGTAAATGCACAATATTACCAAATAAATGTTTAAAATTTTTTTACAATTGATTAGTATTGTATATTAAAATATTTATTGATAAATTTGTTGACAAAAGTATTTAATCTGTTATACTAACGGTAGTATATATTTTGAGAACTTTCTTATAGTATATACTATAATTATTGCAAAGCAATAATTATAAAATCCAAAAAAGAAAGGAGGGATATGATGAAAAAGGTTTTAATGTCTTTCCTAGTTGGGTTATTATGCGTTCCAGTAATTGCTCATGCTGAGGATGACAATTTCGCAACTATTACTGACATTTCTAAAGAAGATTCAGTTACTTCTGGTACTGGTGAAAGTTTAGATGTTAAAATTACTGGAGAAAATACTAGTAGTGTTTTAGTAGAATATGGTAAAAATTCAGCTATTAAACTTAAAAAACTAGATGATTCTGTACCAGATCGTCCAGATAATAATGCTTGGTTAGGTATTAATACAAATATTCAAGCTATTGGAGATATTTCTAACGCTAAATACAATAAATACACTTATGAAGTTAAAAAAGCTGAAAAAGTTAAAGAAGATGATTTAGATTTCTATTTTCCAGTAACTGAAGATGCTATTAAAAAAGCTATCGATGAAGGTAAAGAATACATTGAATATAAATACGAATTTGACTGGGATGGAAATGATACTTATGAACAAACAGTTACTATTAGAATTTATGTTCAAAAACTAGAAGTTGCACCAAAAGCTGGAGATGAAAAATCAGAAACTTGGACAGCTGAAGATACTAAAGCATATCAAGCTGAAGTAGCAGCTCAAAAAGAAGAAGAAAAAGATAAACCAGCTTCTAATAATAAAGAGGATAAATTAGATGATGTTCCAAAAACTGGAGATTCTGCTTCTATATTATTATTAGCTGCATTATTATTATCTACAGTTGGAGCAGTTAGTTTAAAATTAGCTTATTCTAAAAAATAAGTAATATGTAAAAGAATAGTTTAAAATCTATTCTTTTTTATTTAAATAACTTGTTATTATACTAAATAAAATGATAAAATAAAATTAGGTGATAAAATGGAATTACTTAAAAAATTTTCAATTGAACCAAAAAATATTAATTTATATGAAACAGCTTTAACCCACACATCTTATGCCAATGAAAATAACGTTACTAGTTATGAAAGATTAGAATACTTAGGAGATGCTGTTTTAGAACTTGTCATGAGTGATTATCTATATTTAAACACCGATGAAGAAGAAGGGGTTATGACTAAATTAAGAGCTCATTATGTTTGTGAAAATGCCTTATATGAATACTCTTTAAAAATCGGTTTAAATAACTACTTAAAACTAGGTAATGGTGAAATAGCAAGTGGTGGTAAATTTAGAAAAGCTATTGTCGCTGATATTTATGAAGCTTTTATTGGAGCTATTTATTTAGACCAAGGATTTGAAAAAGCCAAGAGTTTTATTCATGAAACAGCTTTACCTTTTTTAAAAAACCATCAAATTGATTATTTTGATGACTATAAATCAAAACTGCAAGAATGGGTTCAAACTGACAAAAAAAGTTTAGAATACCAAATTGTCAATGAAGAAGGACCAGCCCATAACAAGACTTTCACCGCAATAGTCAAAATAGATGATATAGTTTATGGAGAAGGAATTGGTAAAAGTAAAAAAGAAGCAGAACAAATAGCGGCTAAAAATGCTTTAGATAAATGTGCAGTAAAATAAAAATTTATTTAAAAAAATAATTAGTATATAATAATTACAGGAGGGTTTATGAATATTGAAGAATTAAAAAAATTAAAAGAAGAATTAGAAAATACTAAATACACCTACATAACACCTAAAGGTCATACAATTTTAATGC
>CANRBE010000057.1 GCA_947628785.1 uncultured Bacilli bacterium | reverse complement strand
TTTGGAAGAAAAGTTGGTATGGAGTTTGATAATCTAAACTTTTACGTTGAACATTATTGATGTGATTCATCATATCAGTAATGTTCTTTTTAGTTAAATTATCAAAATGATTTTAAATTAATAGCTAGTGAATTAGTTGAAAATTTAGATGACTTATCTTTTGAGTATACTTATATTACTAAAGATTTTTATATCCCAGTAAATCCTAATTGTAAAAATGAAATACTAGAATATGAAGATGGTCCTATGGATGATAAAGATATACTTAATGAAGATGAATACAATAAAGAAAGAGGAAAAGTAAAAAAAATAAAATATTAATTTATTTTATTTTTTTGTATTCTTTTTTAGTTTCTATTGTTAATTGATTATCTAATTTATTTAATATTCGATATAAATGATTGATTTCTTTTCCTGTCATAAATTCTTTTTCACTTATATCAAATAAATACATTAAATCATTTCTTACTCTTTTATTAATAACCTTATTATACTTTATTAAAATAGTTTTTACTGTTTTACTATTTGTTTTTGATAAATCAAATATATTACAGTTATTTTCTTTTATCATTTCAAATAATACTATATCATTAATATTAGTTTTTCTCATATAATAATAATTGTTATTTTTTGTTCTTTCTAAATAGTTAATGAAAGATTTCTTTACAAATGATTTCATTTCATCTTGATGATTCAAATAAAAATTTTGAACTTTTTCATAACTAAATTCTTCTTTTTTGGCTATACCACTTTGCAATTTAGAAAAAGCTAACATATAATAATTTATCAATCTATCTAAAGTGGTTGTTTCATATTTAATATTTAATTCTTTTTTTATTTGTGGTAAAGATTTACATTCCATATTATCCATTCCAAAATAAAGTCTAAAAATTTGATTAATTAAATTTATATTTCCATAAAATGGTAAGTGAGGATTGTTTTGATTTTTCTCATAAAATTCAAAGTCAAACTTTTTTTGATTAGGTTTATTTAAAATGAATGATATTTCATATTTTAAACGGTTAAATATTGAAACGATTTGGTCAAACGTAAAATTATATTTTTTAGCTAATTCTTTATAAGTAAGTTGATTTTTATAATAATCTATTAATAATTTCTGATAATTATTAGGAAAATATTTTAAATTAGGTAATATATCTATTTCATAATTTATTATACCTTCTATTTCTTTGTTTTTATATTTTAATATATTAATAATAGCTCTTATATATCTTCTTTTTATACTTTGAGAAGTTTCATTGTATATTTGTGATAACTCATCTAAATTTTTATAAGGATAATTGTTAAATTCAAATAAATAATTAATTATTTCTCTTTCTTTTGATGATATTGGTAAATGATAATCATTTAATAATTCAAATAATTCATTTTTTTCAATATATAAAAGTTCTGGTTTAGTAATTCCTATTTTTCTTTCTTTTATTTTATTTATACCACAACTATGTATATGATAAAAAATATTTTTATTTATATTTAATTTTTGATATATTTCTTTATAATTTAAAGTAATTCCTTCTAAATTATATTTATTTTTTATTCCATAATAATATGATAAAAGTTCTTTTTCTCTTTCTGATAAAACACTTTCTATTTTAGAATTATTTATTTCTTTTTTTATATCTTCTAAAGTTACGGTGACATCTTTAGTTTGATATGCATTATATAATTTATTAAATCTACTACTTAATCGATTAATTTTATTTTTAGTAATACCAAATTCTAATATTAAAGTGTCATTTGTTTTACCAGTAAGATATTTATCTTTTATTATATTTTTCTCTTCATTTGTAAAATTCTTATCGTAAGCTTTAAAAAAATCATCCATAACTTGTTCATTATATTCAGTAATATTAAATATATTAAATCTATAACTATCTATTTTTCTTATATTTTCTGTAATTATATTTGATATTCGATACTTTGTTAAAGATGTTTCTTTACTTATTTCTTCATAAGTTTTATTTTCAATCATATAAAGATACAAAATTTTTCTATTTTCTTTAGTCATTTGAAAATTAGGGTTTAAAATATATTTATGATATAAAGTTTTGTCAATATGATTTTCTCTAGTTTGATTAGTATATATATTTATTACTTTTTTACGGCCTTTTCTTAATATATCATGTGTTTTTTCATAAGGATAATTAAACATATTTGCTATTTCTTGAATAGACTTTTTTTCTAAATAATATAAATCTAAAATTTTTATTCTTTCACTGCCAATTTTTTCTATGTATTTTTCTTTTATATCTAAATATTTTTCAATATCCAAACTTAATTCATAAAATCTATATATACCATAATAAATCATTTCTAATTTATCTATTAAAAAAGAATTATACTTTATTAAATTACTTTTAGGATATTTTAATTTAAATTCTTTTTTAGACTTTAAATTAAATATGTAAGTTTCTAAAAACAAAATTTGTTCTTTAGAAAATAAATTTTTATTTTGTTTAAATACTTTATACATATTTTTTATTCCAATATTGTTTATTTTATTTTTATATCCATTTATTACTAAATTTATTTCTCTATTTATTACATAAGAAGTAGTATTATTATAATTTTTTTTACTAAAAAATTTATTTAAAATATGTTTTTCTTGATTGGTTAATTTATCTATTTGTTCTTTAAATATACTAGTTATTTCTTCTATAGTTTTATTAAAGTATTTGTTTTTAATAGCTTTATAATCAATGTCTAATTCTTTTTTAGTTTGAATAAGTTCAAATATTTTAAAATTATTTTCCTTTATCATATTATTTTTGTATTCTTTGAATTTTTTCGATTCATTTATTTCTTTTTTTATCACATTATTTAAATGATTATAAAATTTTATAAATTCTTCTTGACTTAGTCCTATTTCTTTATAAATTTCTTCTAAACTATAATTAAATTTACTTATAGTCTTTAAATATAAAATTCTTTTTTCTATATCTGAAATTTTATTTTCCAAATACAAATAAATACAAATATCATCTGGAGTTAATGGTTCTGTTTTTAATTTATAATACTTTTCATGATAAACATTTCTTAGATTTGTTGTTTTATTTTGATATTGTTTACTATTTTGCATAAATGTTTTTAATTTATTTAAAGCATTTTTTAAAGTTTTCCTTATAGATTCTCTAGATAAGTTAAATTCTTTTCCTAGAACTTCTAATTTTTTTGGATTATCAGTTATTAATCTATTATAAATAATATAATAATCTTTAGAAGACAATAAATCTTTTATTAGTATTAAAAAATCATAGTCATTTATATTATCTAATAAACTATTATAATCATTACGTTTATCTTCTAAAGTATCTACTATTTTCATATCATCTTCATCTAATATAGGGGCATTGATACTTTTAGTATTATAAATTTTTTTATTTTTTAAAAATTCTAAAACTTCATCGGTTATATTTAGTTTTTCTTTAATATAATTATCATTGGGTAAAGTATTATTGATGTCAAAATACTCTTTTAAAAGTTTTTTATAATTGTTGTTTATTTCTACTAAATAATCTGGTATTCTTATATTTTTTTCTTTAATATTTATCGCTCGTAATATTGACTGCTTAATCCATAATGTTGCATAAGTGGAAAATGAACCTAAATTAGGATTATACGTATCAATTGACCTAATAAGACCTAAATTACCTTCTTGAATTAAATCTAATAAAGTTAAATTTTGAACAACACCAGTATATTTTTTAGCAATACTAACAACTAACTTTAAGTTACCTTCAACTATTTTTTGTTTAGCTTCTTCATTTCCATTTTTATATTCATTTAAAAGAATTAATAAATTTGATTTACTTAAAATTGGTTTTTCGTTTATTTCATTTAAATATATTTTTATAAGTTCAGTTTCATAATTATTTTCCATTTTTCATTTTCCCCCTTTAGGCCTTAGATATTATAAAGTATTTGATTAATTTTGTAAATACATTATTTTTAATATTTAAATTAAAAACAATTTAAAAACGTAGATAAGTTTTGTCTACGTTTTATTAATCTTTATTTATTTTAAAAGAAACTTGATAAGAATTTTCAAAATCTAATTCTTCAACATCAATGGTAAATCCCATACTTTCTATTTTATCAGCACAGTTTCTAATTAACATAATTGCTTCTTTTAAATCTGCTTTTTGTGGTTGATTAGCTGTTTGCATAACTGGTTGTAATACTGGTTCTTCTAAAGCAACACCACTTCCACCGATTTCAACTAAACTTTGATTTGGGTTAAAATTCATTTGATTTGGCATTGGTTGGTTTACCATATTATCTTGATTATTTAAACCTGGATTAACTATTGGTTCATTTGGAATTGTTTGATTATACATTGGTTGATTTGGATATGTTTCTGGTGTTTGCATAGATGCTTGGGAATTTTCAAATAAAGATGCTACTGGATTGATTTGATTATTTTCTGGCATTGGCATTGCTTGAGTATTATTTGGTGTATCAAAAGTTGGATTATTATTTATATTTTGGTTTGTCATATTATTGTTATTGTCATCAGTTGGAAAGTTAAAGAATTTTCCACCACTTACTAAAGCTGAAGGCATTGGATTAAAATCAGTTCCAACGGCTGGTTCTGGATTAGCTATTGGTGGTATATTATTTGAAACTTCAGTTGGATTAGGCATCATATTAGTTGGAGCATTAGCTGGCATTTCCATTGCTTGTCCTCCAAAAACAGGAGTAGCTGGAATATTATTCATCATAGCTTGATTATCCACTGGTGGAACATTAGTTGAAGCTAAAGATTCAGCTTGAACTGGTTCTGGCGCTGGGGTTGAAAATATTGAAGCACTAGGCACTTCTGTTGACTCAACAGGTGCTTGACCGACGCTATTTATATCTCTTGCTTGACTTTCTATTTTACTAACATCCATAAATCCTGGATTAACTGTATTATCTTGAATAGGTGTAGCAGGCATATTCACATTATTTACATTTGGTTCCATATTATCATTTCCTTCTTTCTTTATTTGATTTAGTTTTTTCTCTTCACTTGTTTCATCTGATTCATCATCATTTTCTAACATTTTTCTTATTTCTTCATCAGTTTTTCTAACTGTTAACCGTTCGTTAATTATTCTTTCTAACATCAAATTTTGTTTACTTTTATCCAATTTTAATAAGGAACGGGCATGTCGTTCAGATATTCTTTCTTTTAATAAAGCATCTTGAACTTCATCACTTAAATTTAATAATCTCAATTTATTGGCAATCGTTGATTGATTTTTTCCTAATTTTGTCGCTAATTCTGATTGATTAAGATATCCCATATCTAATATTTTTTTATAAGATACGGCTTCTTCAATTGGGGTTAATCCTTGTCTTTGAACATTTTCTATTAAAGCAATTTCTGCACTATCTTTATCATTTAAATCTACCACTATTGCTGGTATAGTTGTCTTACCAGCTAAAACACTTGCTTTATATCGTCTTTCACCAGCAATTATTTCAAATTTATCAGCTATCTTCCTTACAATAATTGGTTGAATTACACCATGTTCTTTTATAGAATCAGCCAGTTCTAAAATAGCTTGTTCATTGAAAGTAATTCTAGGTTGAAAACGATTTGGTAAAATATCATCTAAATTTAATATTTTAACATCATTTTCCATCTTCATAAAATCCCTTCCTTATTCTTCATTTATATCATACTATATTTTGGGAAATAATGCAATGATAAATTGGGAAATAATTAATAATTAAAAAAAAGAGTAGTTTTACTCTTATAATGGATGTCTTTTAATCTCACTATATTTACGTGGATATTTTTTATTAGTTTTGTCTATTTTTTTTAAACAAATTAAACTTCTTTTAGCATCAAATTCTGGCAAAATAAAATCTATTTTATTAATAACTTTTAAGTTTAATTGATTAATAGCATTTTTACTTTCTTCTAATTCTTGGATACTATCTGTTTTCATCGCAATAAAATATCCACCTATTTTAATACCTTTAGTAGACCACTCTAATAAAATTGATAATTTAGCAACTGCTCTTGCAGTCATTACATCATATTCTTCAACATGTTTTATAACATAATCTTCAATACGACTATGTATTGCTTTAATATTTTTCAAATTTAGTTTTTCTATAACTTCATTTAAAAAATTTACTCTTTTTAATTGTGCTTCTACTAAAGTTATTTTTAAATTAGGAAATAATATTCCTAAAATAATTCCAGGAAAACCAGCTCCACTTCCAAAATCACATAGATTGTTTAATTTGTTTAAGTCAATTATTTTTATTATAGATGCACTATCATAAAAATGTTTATAATATACTTCTTTTTTTTCAGTTATGGCAGTTAAATTCATTACTTTATTTTTTTCTATTAACATTTTAAAGAAAATTTCTAATTGACTTAATTGATTATCTGACAAATTAATACCTAGTTCATTCATTTGACTAAGCCATAGTTTTAAATTCATTCATTTTCTCCTTTTTTAAATAAACAGATAATACTGATATATCAGCAGGATTAACACCACTTATTCTTATAGCTTGTCCAATTGAAGTTGGTTTTACTTCTTTTAATTTTTGTCTTGCTTCACTAGCTATATTTGGTACTAAATCATAATCTAAATTTTCTGGTATTGCTTGATTTTCTAATTTTAACATTTTTAAAGCTTCTTTTTCTTCTTTCTTTATATAACCTTCATATTTATCAATTATAGTAACTTGTTCTAAAACATCATTATTATATGGTAAATCGATAAATTGTTTAATAAAATCTATAGTTATTTCTGGTCGTTTTAACAAATTATAAAAAGTTATCCCATCTTTTAAGGAAGTAGAATTTATTTTTTGTAATTTGTTATTTACTTCTATACTTGGATTTAATTTATTATTTTTCAATAATTCAATACATTTTTCAATATTTTCTTTTTTGGTTTTTAAATTTTGATATTGTTCTTCATTAATTAAACCGATTTTATAACCATATTCTCTTAATCTTAAATCAGCATTGTCATTTCTAAGTAATAATCGATATTCAGCTCGCGAGGTTAGAAGTCGATATGGATCTCTTATTCCTTTAGTAACTAAATCATCAATTAAAACTCCAATATAAGCTTCATTTCTTTTTAATATTAAAGGTTCTTTATTTTCTAATTTTAAGGAAGCGTTAATTCCCGCTATCAAACCTTGACATGCGGCTTCTTCATATCCACTAGTTCCATTTATTTGACCAGCACAAAATAAATTTTCTATTAATTTAGTTTCTAAAGTTCTTTTAAGTTGAGTAGGGTAGATTGAATCATATTCTATGGCATATGCATATTTTAATATTTTAGCATTTTCTAATCCTTTTAAACTGTGAACCATTTGTTCTTGAACATAGTGGGGCATAGAAGTTGAAAAACCTTGTATATAAATATCATCATAATATAAACTTTCTGGTTCTAAAAATAACTGATGTCTTTCTTTATCTTTGAACCTAACTATTTTATCTTCAATTGATGGACAGTATCTTGGTCCAATACCTTTGATATCATCTAACCCTCCATACATACTAGATTCATTTAAATGTTCTAATATTATTTGATGAGTTTTATCAGTTGTATAAACTAAATGACAAGGTAATTGTTTTAAAGGAGTTATATCTTGTTTATCAAAACTAAATGTATAAGGGTAATCATCACCGTATTCAATTTTAGTTTTTGAAAAATCAATTGAATCTTTAGCAATTCTAGGAGGGGTTCCGGTTTTTAATCTTTTAATAACAAAACCTAATTTTTTCAAATTATCACTTAAATAATTTGAAGGTTCTTCACCATGTGGACCTTTTCTAGTTCTAGTATCACCAACTAAAATATCAGCTTTTAAATAAGTTCCTGTTGTTAAAATCACAGCTTTTGAACTTATCTTTTTACCATCTTTTAATATAACCCCTTTTACTTTATTATCTGAAACTATTAAATCTTCAACCATACTTTCTAAAATAGTTAAATTAGAAGTTTCATTTAATGTCTTTAGCATTT
>CANRBE010000056.1 GCA_947628785.1 uncultured Bacilli bacterium | reverse complement strand
AGTTATAATATTTTAAAATTTGGAAGTAGTCCAACCAAAAAAGACATTAAAATATTTGGTTCAATATCTTTTGAAAATTATAAAATTCATAATATAGTCAATTACAACCATAACAGCATTTATTATTTTACCCATCCTAAAATTATGATAGAAGATTTTTATTGCTCTGGATGGCGGGTAGCTTTTTTAAAAAAACTATTTAAACTCCCTTTTCCTTATTATTATTTATTAAAAATACTATGTATAACATTTAAAAAGGAGCAATAATATGAAAAAAATAATCAAAAAAATAGTTATTAAAATATTTGATATTTTCTTTTCTAAAAAATATAGTGAACTTTATCAAATAGTAGATAAATATAACTATATCTCCTTTGATATATTTGATACCTTAATCAAAAGAAATGTAAAAAATCCTACTGATTTATTTACTATCATTGAAATCAAATATCAAATAAAAGATTTTAAAAACAAAAGAATTAAAGCCGAAAAAGATGCTTACTTAAAATCAAATCTAGAAGAAATAACTATAGACGATATTTATAATGAATTAAATATTGAAAATAAAGAAAAAGTAAAAAAAATAGAAATATCTATAGAAAAACAATTTTGTATCCAAAATAAACCAATATATGAATTATATAAATATTGCCTTGAAAAAAACAAAAAAATATTTTTTACTTCCGATATGTATTTAGATGAATTGATAATAAACGAAATATTAAATAACGCTAATTATAAAAAATACAAATTATATTTATCATCTAAAGAATTACTAAAAAAAAGAAGTGGAAATTTATTTAAAAAAATACTTGATGATAACAAAATAAAAGAACATGAACTATTACATATTGGTGATTCATTTATAGGTGATTATTTAAAACCTAAAAGTTTAAAAATAAAATCAGTATTAATTAAAAGGGTCCAAAAAAACACCTTATTTACAACTAAAAATAATGATTTAGATTATAACATTTTATCTTCTTTTTTAAATAACAACCAATATCAAAATGATATTTATGAACATTTAGGATATGAAGTGTTAGGTCCAATCCTTTATGGCTTTACTACTTGGCTACATAGTCAAATAAAAGAAGATAAAATTCACAAAATATACTTTTTAGCTAGAGACGCTAAAATTATTATGGACGTTTATAAAAAAAGATTCAAAGAAGATATACCTATTTATTACTTAAAAGTTTCTAGGAAATCAATGCTTCAAGCTTCTTTAAAAAATGTAAACAATTTAGATGATGTTTTAGAAATTTATAAATCAATAATTAAAAACACGTCAACTGTATCAGATTTATTTAATACATTAAACCTAAAAAAAGAAAGTAATTTAGATAATAAGTTATTAATGGATTTATCCTTTAACAACAAAAAAAATATTTTCAATTTAATAAAAGAAGACATTATAAATGAAAGTAAAAAACAAAGTCAATATTTAAAAGAATATTTAAAACAAAATGGTATGGAAGGTAAAACAGCTTTAGTTGATATTGGTTGGAATGGAACTATCCAATATCATTTAAAAAACTTTACTTCTTCCTATATATCTGGATATTACTATGGTATTAATAAAGATGAAAAATATAAAGATTATAAAAAAATAAATAGAAAAGGTTATCTTTTTAATTATGATAAATTAATTGAAGAACAAATTATTGTAAGCTTAAATATTGGACTATTCGAAACAATGTTTTTATCATCAGAAGGGAGCACAATAAAGTATATTGATACTGGAAAAAAAATAGAAGCCATCTGTCAGGAAAATGAATATAGCAAAGAAAATCTAAAAGACATAAAACAAATTCAAAATAGTGCCTTAAAATTTATAGATGATGTTGAAAATTCTGAAATAAAAGAATACATAAGTAATTTTAACTCTAAAGTATATTTTGAAAATTTTAAAAATTTAACTATTAGTCCAAAATTAAAAAACATTAAATATTTTAAAAATATCCAGTTTCAAAATTTTAATAAAAGAAAACTAATAAATAATAAAAACATATTATATTATCTATTTCATCCTAAAAAATTTTATAAAGATTTTATGAACAGTTACTGTAAAGTATTCTTTATGAAAAACGTTTTTAAAATAAATTTGCCCTACTATAAAATACTTAAAAAATTATATATAAAAAAAACAATAAGGAAGTGATACATTGAAAAAGAAAATACTATTTATTGCTAATGAAATACAGGTAGGTGGAGCTAGTAATTCGTTATTTCAACTAGCATGCAGTATTAAAAAAAACTATACCCCTATTATTTTAGTAAATAAAAAAGGTCCATTAACTAAACGTTTTGAACAAGAAAACATTAAATATATTGTATTAAAATATAAACCATATGCAACAGGTGAAGGAAGTAGTAATCTAAAAAAAATTATCAAAAAAATATTACTTCCCTATTTGAAAATTAGTCATAGTGTTTTAAATAATCTCGCTTTAAAAAAAATAAATAAATTGATAAATATGGATGAGATATCTTTAATTCATACTAATGTCAATAGAGATGATTTTGGAATTTTGTTAAGTAAAAAATATAATATTCCACATATTATGCATTTAAGAGAATTCGGTGATATAGATTATAAACTATTATATTTAAGAAAAGACTATATTGATTTTGTCTCTCAAAATACTAAATATTTTATTGCTATATCTAATGTTATAAAAGAACATTTTATAAAAAAAGGATTTGATAAAGACAAAATAAAAGTAATTTATAATGGTGTTAAAATAAATTCTAATCCTAAACCTGATAAAGATAAAAGTTTAAACATCTTATTTTTGGGAGGAATTCAGGAAAGTAAAGGACAATTAGAATTAATTGAAGCTCTTAATCTTATTCCTAAAGAAATACCAGTAAAAGTTGACTTTTATGGTATGAAAAATTATGAATATAAAAAATTATTAATTAACAAAATAAAAGAATATCATTTAAAAAATATATATTTTAATAGTTATATAAATGATGTTAATAGTATTATGCACAATTACAATATTGGAATTATGTGTTCTAGAAAAGAAGCATTTGGTAGAGTAATTGTCGAATATATGACTAATAAATTAATTACTATAGTACCTAATAAAGGAGCTTGTGTGGAAATAGTTTCTAAAGATTCTGGTTTTATTTATGAATATGGTAATTATAACAACTTAGCTTGTATCCTCACTAAAATTTATAATATGGATTTAAAAGATAGACAAAAAATTATTGATAATGGTTATAAAAGAGCTAAATACTTTTCAGTTGAAAATAATGCTAAAAACATAATGAAACTATATGAAAGCATTTAAAGATAAAATAAAAAGTAAAATTGATTTAAATAAAATATTTTACTTTTGCTATATATTTTTACTTATGGAAAGCATGTTTTCAACTGTACCCTTTTTAAATAAGATTTTAAAATATATTGTATACACAATTTTAATTTTTCTAGTCTTTTATATCATTTTGATAAATAAAGACTTTAAAAAAAATGAACTTTTAAAAATATTAATATATTTTACCATTACAACTATAACTGCCTTTGTTTCTAGAAACAAACAACTATTAAAAATAATGTTAATAATAATGGCTTTTAAAGAAATTGATTTTGAAGGATTTATAAAAAAGGACTTTAAATATCGTCTAATATTTTTAATAATTGTTATATTA
The DNA here is from genome assembly GCA_947628785.1 of uncultured Bacilli bacterium. Classification (GTDB taxonomy): domain Bacteria; phylum Bacillota_I; class Bacilli_A; order RF39; family UBA660; genus HGM10857. Next base: position 4,403 of record CANRBE010000056.1, on the reverse strand, counting down.
TTAAGCTTTCTAGGTTTAACAAAAGGTAACAATATAATTAGAGAAAATGGAACTTTCAGATATTCACTTGGTTTTTATCACCCTAATATATTAGGTCTAGAAACTCTTACTCTATGTTTAGAATATTTATACATAAATCGTAATAAAAATAAGCCAAGACAATTTATAATAGTTATTATTGCTTTATTATTCAATATATTTATAACCGATAGTAGAGCCTGTATAACATCTCTTTTATTAATCTTAATATATTTATGTTTTCCTAAAAAAACATTTAAAACAATTTGTGACAATTTAATATGTAAATTTTTAATTAAAAATATTTATTTTATTGTTATGATTTTAATATTTATCTTATCTTTTAATTTTAAAATAAATGGCAATAATTTTATTAATAAAATTGATGATTTACTATCTACAAGATTATATTGTGCTAATTATTATATAAAAAAACATAATGTCTTTAAACCATTTGGTCAATACATTAAAAGACTAGATAGTACAAATAATAACTTTTTACCACTAGATATTAGTTATATTCATTTAACATTAATTTATGGACCAATAATGATGATTTTATTACTTTATATGTTTTATATAGCCTTTAAAAGAGCCTATCAAAATCAAAATTATTCCTTAATTTTAATTTTAATTATTTGGTCAATTTATTCATTAATAGAAGCTAATGCTTTATTTGATGTTTACAATCCATTTTTAGTTGTTCTTTCAGTATTTTTTTATAGTCATATAAAGGGTCTTGATAATCAAATTTAAAGGAGGATAAAATGCTTAAAAAAATATATCATACATTTTTACCATATTTACCTAAACCATTAGCTCATAAAATATTTTATTATGCTAATACTAATAAATTACTTAACTTAAAAAATCCTAAAGATTTTAACGAAAAAATACAATATCTAATGGTTTATAAATACCGAAAAAAATATGGTGATTTAGCTGATAAATATTTAGTACGTGATTTTATAAAAGCTAAAGGTTATGAAAAATTATTACCTAAACTATACGGTGTGTATGATGATGCTGAAAAAATAGATATAGAAAAACTACCTCCCCAATTTGTTTTAAAAACTAATCATGGTAGTGGCGGAATATTTATTTGTAAAGATAAAAATACATTTGATATAGATAATACAAAAAAAGAATTAAATAAACTGTTAAAAGAATCATTTTCTAAAAAATGCTTGGAATATCATTATGATTACATTAAACCCAAAATTATTTGTGAAGAATATTTAAAAGATAAACAAAAAACTAATCCAGATGACTATAAATTCTATTGTTATGATGGACATGTTGAATGTATGCTACTTTGTACAGAACGAGAAACTGGTTTAAAACTTGATTATTATGACTTAAACTGGAACTATTTAAATTATGCAAAAGAAGAATTTAGAAGTCATAAAAAGCATAAAAAACCTAAAAATTTTAAACAAATGATAGATATAGCTAAAGACTTATCAAAAGGATTTGCTTTTGTCAGAGTAGATTTATATGAAATAAATGGACAAATATATTTTGGAGAACTTACTTTTACCCCTTATGCAGGAGTTGTTAATTATAATGACCAAGCAACTCTGGATTATCTTGGTAGTTTAATAAAACTTGATAATGTCAAGAAAGAATAGCAAAGAAGGTGAAATATGAATAGCGATGTTTATATAAAAGATACAAAAATATTTAAATATAATAATAGTTTAAATTTTAATCCTAGAAAAAAATATCCAGAAGGATTAGATATAGAAATTAAAAGTGATGAATTAATATATGAGGAAATTAGAAACCTCTTTATTAAGATGAATCTAGATAAAAAAAATATTGGTAAAAAAAACTGGAACCCTTTTAAAGATTTTATAAAACCTGGTGATAAAGTTGTTATAAAACCTAATTTAGTAATGGAAACAAATCCAATAAATAGTAATACTGATTGTCTAATTACTAATTTTTCAGTTATTAGACCTGTAATTGATTATACTTTAAAAGTTATTGGTAAAAATGGATTACTTATAATTGGAGATGCTCCAGTACAAGAATGTGTTTTTGAAGAAGTAATAAAAATTAATGGATTAAAAAATGCGATAAATCAATATAAAAAAGAAGGATATAAAATCGAACTAGTTGATTTTAGAAAACATCAAAATCCTAAAATAAAATGTAAATTAGTATCTTTAAATGAAGACAGTTCTTTATGTGAAATAGATGAATACTTTGAAAAATATGCCATAACTAATTATGACTTAAGAAAAATGCATAAACATCATTATAAAGGTACTCATGAATACTTATTGCCCGATTATATATTAAATTCTGATGTCATAATTAATTTACCTAAACCTAAAACCCATAGAAAAGCTGGTATCACCGCTTGTATGAAGAACTTTGTTGGAGCTAATAGTTTAAAAGAGTATCTCCCTCACCATAGAAATGGTAGTATCCATAAAAATGGAGATGAATTTCCTGAAAAAAGTTTAATAAAAGAAATCCAATCTAATATAAAAAATTATTCTTATACCAAAAACATAATAATTCGCATTTTAAATAAAATATTTAAAATTATAGAAAAAATATTAAAAAAGGATAAATACTTAGAAGGAAGTTGGTATGGAAATGATACTATTTGGAGAACTATATTAGATATTAATAAAGTCATATTATATGCTGATAAAAGTGGTAAATTACAAGATAAAAAACAAAGAATAATTTTTAATTTAGCCGACATGATTGTTGGTGGTGAAAAAGAAGGTCCCTTAAGACCCTCTCCAAAAGAAACAGGTATTTTAGTAGCTAGTTTTAATCAGTTAAATATGGATAAAACTATTTGTCAAATTATGGGTTTTAATCCTGACAAAATAAAATATATCAAAAATGGTTATGAACTAAAAAAATATAAAATAGTTGATAATAATAAATATCAAAATATAGGTGATAAAAAAATAAATAAACATTTTATTCCAACAGAAGGTTGGAGTGAATACTTAATAGAAAAAAAATAATTTGATAATTATAGGAGGTGAGGTAATTTTGAACAATAAAAAAATTATCTTACGAAATATATTTTCTTCTTTAATTGAAAAATTGGTATCGACAATTTACGGTATAATAATTCCTATTTTAATTATTAAACAATATGGTTCAGAAGTTAATGGATTAGTATCTTCAATTACTCAATTCATATCATATATTGTTTTATTAGAATTTGGTATTGGACCAGTAGTTAAATATTCCTTTTTTAAACCATTATTAAATAAAGATACAAAAAAGGTAAATAAAGTTTTAGGAGCAACTGATAGATTTTTTAAAAAAATAGCTTATATATTCTTAATATATTTAGTCTTACTTTGTTTAATATATCCTAATATAATTAATGGTTTTAATTATTGGTATACCTTTTCCTTAATAATTATTATTGCTGTCGGTAGATTTTTTGAATACTTTTTAGGAATGACTTATAGTTTATTCTTACAAGCAGATCAAAAAAATTATGTCATTGATTACACTATTACCATAACATATATATTAAGCATTATTTTAATTATAATATTAATAAAATTAAATTTTAGTATTCAAAGTGTTAAATTTATTGGTTCACTTACTTATATAATAAGACCAATTATCTTAAAATATTATTTTAAAAGAAAATATAAATATAAAATAGAAAAAAAAGATAATTATAAATTACCTCAACAATGGGATGCTTTATTTCACCATATAGCCGCTACTGTTCAAACTAATACTGATGTTGTTATTTTAACCTTATTTAGTACCCTATCAAATGTATCAATATATTATATATATAGTCTGATTACTAATGGACTTAGAACTATTATTCTTTCTCTAACTAGTGGAATTGATGCTTTTTTTGGAAAAATTTTAATAAACAATTCTAATAAAGATATCAAAAATAAGTTTCAAATATATACCTTCTTTTTCTACTCGATTACAACAATTTTACTCTCCTGTTCTCTTGTTTTGGTAATACCATTTATTAGTGTTTATACTAAAAATATTACGGATGCTAACTATATAAATGATATTTTCGCATACATTATGATATTTGCTGAATTTACTTTTGTTATTAGATATCCTTATTCAGATATAACATTTGCTAAAGGACATTTTAAACAAACAAAAAACTTCTCTATTATTGAACCGATTGTCAATATAATATTATCTACCATATTAGTAATAAAATTTGGGTTAATTGGAGTAGCTTTAGGTACTCTTGTATCTATGTTTATTAGAACTATTGGATTTATAGTATATGCTTCTAAAAAAATACTAGATATTAAAATTTCATCAAGTTTCAAACTTATTTTTATTTCCTACTTAGAAATGCTTTTTATTTTTATAATTCATATTATGATAGGAAATACAATTGTTAC
>CANRBE010000055.1 GCA_947628785.1 uncultured Bacilli bacterium | reverse complement strand
GCAATAATAAAATATAAAAAAACTATATTTTTTCTAGGTTAAATCAGTATTATTAGTACAAAACTGTCAAACTAGGGGGAGATACCGTAAGGCTTTATTTGACAGATTAATAGTTAAAAGGTAATGTTAATATTGAAAGAATAAATGTAATTTGATATAATCATTATAACAATAAAGAGGTGTTATAATGAAGGTATCTTTATATTTAAATAATAAAATTTTAGATTTTGAATTACCTTATGAGATAGATGGTAATTATCTATTTGATATGGATAAAAATGAAGAAAATAAACTTATAAATATCGAAGCTAAAGATAATAAATGGTTTTTATGTCAAAGTAAAAATGTTCAAGTTTTTTTTAATGATACGCAATTTGCTCAAGTAGAATTAATACCTAATAACTTTTATATTTTAAAAAGAAATAATATCAGTTATTTAATTTATGTTAGTTTAATAACACCTGGTATGATGCTTTCTTATACCTATAAGACTGATATAAATGTTATAATGGGTGGCGGGGAAAGTGCTAATTTAGTATTTCCTTGTAAATATTTAAATGATTTGATAGTGCAAATATCTTATCAAAATAATTTTTTAGTATTAGAAAAAAAGGGAAGTGTTCCAGTATATATTAATAAATATGTTTTAGAAGGAAATGCTTGTTATTTAAAATTTGGAGATACCGTAGAACTTTATGGATTTAGAATGATGGTTTTAAATGGTATAATATTAATTTATAACAATGTGACCATAAAAAATGAAGCTCATTTAACACCTTATTTATTTCCTAAACCAGAAGAAATTAAACAAAGAGATTTTAAAGATGTTGATTTATATGATAAAAAAGACTATTATTCTAAATCACCTAGATTAAGAAGAATAATAGAAACTAAAAACATAAAATTAAGTGCCCCACCTCGTGATGGGAATAGTAATGAAATGCCCCTTATATTGACAGTTGGACCAATGTTTACTATGGGGATTGTTTCTTTAGTTATGTTAGTTAATACCATTATCCAAATAAATAATAAAAAGACTACTATCGAAGATTCATGGCCTCAATTAGCGACTAGTGGTGCTATGTTAGCGGCAATGCTTTTATGGCCAATTATTATTCAATTATATAATAAACACATGAAGAAGAAAAGAAAAAAAGAAATTATAGAAAAGTATAGTCGTTATTTAGAAGAAAAAAAATTGGATTTGATGAGGGAAGCTAATTTACAAAAACATATTTTAATTGAAAATTTATTAACTGTAGAAGAATGCTTAAAAATTATTGATAATAGAAGAATTAATTTTTGGGATAAAAGAATAGACCAAAGTGACTTTTTAGTAACTAGAATAGGAATAGGTAATGAAAAGTTGGATGTTGATATACAATATCCTGAAGAAGATTTTACGATTGATGAAGATGAACTTAGAAAAATGGCTGACCAGTTAGTAGAAGATTTTAAATATATTGAAAATGTTCCAATTGGTTATTCTTTTTATGAAAATAAAATAACAGCTGTTATGGGATTTACTAATAATACTATTAAATTCATATATAATGTTATTTTACAAATAATAACTTTTTATAGTTATGAAGATGTTAAATTAGTAATTTTTACAAGTGAAGAAAGAAAAAAATATTGGGATAGTTTTAGATATTTAAATCATGTGTTTAATAATGATAGAAATTTTAGATTTTATTCAACTACTAGTGAAAGTGCTAAAAGTATAACTGAGTATTTACAAACAGAACTTAATAGTAGAATAAGTAAGTTATCTGATAAAAAAACAATTTTTAAACCTTATTATTTTATTATAGTAGATGGTTATGATGAAATCAAAAGATTTGAATTTGTCAAAAATGTAACTGAAATTGATGCTAATTTAGGGTTTAGTTTAGTTATTTTAGAAAATCAATTAAGTAAATTACCAAGCAAATGTAATAACTTTATCAATGTTTCTAATAACAATACTGAAGTACTTAAAAATGCTTATGAAGAGCAAGAACAAGTAAATGTAACTAATGATATTGATAGTCCATTTGATATAAATAAAATTGTAAGAATATTAGCTAATATTCCAATTGAGTTTGAAAATGACATGAGAAATTTACCAGATTCTTTATCATTTTTAGAGATGGAAAAAATAGGTAAAGTAGAACAGTTAAATATTTTAAATAGATGGAATACTAGTACTCCAACTGAAAGCTTAAAAACTGAAATAGGTGTTGATGAAAACGGCGATTTAATGTATTTAGATTTACATGAAACTTATCATGGACCTCATGGTTTGATAGCTGGTATGACTGGTAGTGGTAAATCAGAATTTATTATTACTTATATTTTATCATTATGTATTAATTATAGTCCTGATGATGTTTCATTTATTCTAATTGACTATAAAGGTGGAGGTTTAGCTTTTGCTTTTGAAAATCAAGCTAATAATATAGTATTACCTCATTTAGCTGGAACAATTACTAACTTAGATAAAGCAGAGATGGATAGAACTTTAGTCAGTATTGATAGTGAAGTTAAAAGAAGACAAAAAATATTTAATGATGCTAGGGATAAATTAGGGGAAAGCACCATGAATATTTATAAATACCAAGGTTTTTATAAAGATGGTAGATTAACAGAAGCTATTCCACATCTATTTATTATATGTGATGAATTTGCCGAGTTAAAAGCTCAACAACCAGAATTTATGGACAACTTAATAAGTGTTGCGAGAATTGGTCGTTCTTTAGGTGTCCATCTTATTTTAGCTACTCAAAAACCAAGTGGAGTAGTTAATGACCAAATATGGTCAAATGCTAAATTTAGAGTTTGTTTAAAGGTTCAAGATGAACAAGATAGTAAAGAAATGCTTAAAAGACCAGAAGCAGCATTTATTAAACAAACTGGTAGATTTTATTTACAAGTTGGATTTGATGAATATTTTGCTTTAGGACAATCAGCTTGGTGTGGGGCTAAGTATTATCCTTCTGATACTATTATTAAACAAGTTGATAAGAGTATAAATTTTATTAATGACTGTGGAGTAATTGTTAAAAGTTTACAAGCAGCTTCCAATGTAAAATTAGAAGCTAAAGGAGAACAATTGGCCTCTATTATGAATTCGATTATTAATGTGTCTAATCATGTTGGTAAAAAAGCTAGAAAATTATGGCTTGATAATATTCCTCCAATTATAACTATTGGTAATTTGGAAAGTAAATATAATTATGCACCTACTAAATTTCAAGTTAAAGCAGTAATTGGTGAATATGATGCTCCCGAGATACAAGAACAAGGACTTATTTGTTATGATTATTTAAATGATGGAAATACTATTATTTATGGTAATGATGGTAGAGAAAGAGAAATGCTTTTATCTACTATGATTTATTCTACAGTTAAAGATTATTTAGCTAGTGAAGTTAATTTTTACTTTATTGACTATGGTTCTGAATCTTTAAGAAAGTATCAAAGTTTAGCTCATGTTGGAGGAATAGTTTTAGCTGGAGAAGATGAAAAATATAATAATTTATTTAAAATGATTAAAGAAGAATTACAACAAAGAAAAAAATTATTTGCGAATTTTGGTGGTACATATGAAAGTTATATTAAAAATAAAGAACTGATTCCTTTAAAGGTTATTATATTAAATAACTATGATTCTATTTATGAATCTAATCCTAGTTTATATGAAGAATTTCCAGATATAATTAGAGATTCAGAACATTATGGAATTATCTTTATTTTAAGTGCTAATACTATAAATTCAGTTCACAGTAAAATTAGTCAAAATTGTCCTAATGTTTATACTTTTAAATTAAAAGATCCAAGTGATTATATCTCAGCTTTTGGTATGCGCAGTCGGGTTACTTTAAGAGATATATTAGGTAGAGGTTTATTAAAACAAGATACAGTTCATGAATTTCAAACAGCTAGTATAATGGATGATGAAGAAAAACTTAATGATTATTTAGCTAATTTTATTACACAAGTTAATCAAAATAATCAATTTAAAGCTCCATTAATCCCTATTTTACCTGAGGTTGTAAGTTTAGAAAGTGTTGGTAAATATATATCTAGTATTGAAAATTTACCAATCGGTATAAGTAAAAAGGATTTGGAAGTAAATACAGTTGATTTATTATCAAATTTAGGCTTTATAATAACTGCTAATCGTTTAAATATTACTAATGTATTTGTTAGAAGTTTTATTGAAGAAATAAGTAAAATACCTAATATTAGTATCATGATATTTGATCCTTTAAAATTATTGAAAATGGATTCTAATTATCAAAATTATTATACAGAAAATATAGAAAAATGCTTTGATGGAGTAATTAGTTATATAGACCAGTTAATTACTAATAAAAGTAATCAACAAGGTGTAATTATAATTAATGGTTTAAATAAATTTATAAATAATTTATCGGATAAAAATAAAATGACTAATTTAATTAAAAAACTAAAAGAATATGAAAAAATATCTATGTTAGTAGTTGATGATGTTAGTAAAATAAAACAATTTTCTTTTGAAGCTTGGTTTAACGGATTCTTTATTGTTAACAATGGTATTTGGATTGGTAGAGGAATAGCTGACCAAAATTTATTACGTGTATCTAATATTAATAAACAAATGTTAGTGGATATTACTAATGATATGGGATATTTAATAACTGATGGTAGTGCTAGTTTATGTAAATTAATTAATTTTACTAGAAAAGAGGGACCAAATGGAGAATAAAGTATTAGTTAAATTAATTATTCCAGAATTAGATACTGATTTTGACATTTTCTTACCAGTTAATGAATTAATATGGCGACTTAAAAAATTAATCGTTAAATCAGTTGCTGATTTAAAAAATATGTCACTAGATATAAATGAAGAAGTAATATTATTAAATAAAGAAACAAGTAAAATATATTCTAACAATGAAGTTTTGATTGAAACAGATATTAGAAATGGTACAGAATTAATATTACTTTTAAAAATAAATTAGGTGATATATTTAAAATTATAAAAAAAGTGGTCTTAATCCACTTTTAATATTGATTGAATTTTTTTAAAAATTAATTAATTATATTGATATTTATCCAAAAATTGTGATATGATTGATATGGATGAATGATATCCAAAGTAGAGGGAGGTGAAAGTATATGAACTTAACAGGTTTTGATCCAAATCTTGTAGATAGTACAATATCTTCTATAAATTCTGCATATGGTGATTTAGTTCAGGCATTAGGAAGTGATATGAAGGCTCAATTTGTTGATGATATGGCTACAAAATGGGCTTGTAAAAATGCTCAGGATTTCTTTGATAATAGTTTTAAACCAGCAGTTGATGGATTACTTAGTGACTCATATAAAACTTTTGATAGTGCTGTAACATCAATTAATTCAGCAGGTCAAGCTTGGGCCGCTGAAACAGGAACTTCTTATGCTGGAGGATCTTTTTCAGGAGAAATGCAAACAATTGATGTAAGCTCTATTCTAGAAAATGTTAATGGAGTTCGTGGTATTGATGTAGAGAATACAGGAGATACATTAGGTAAACTAACAACAATAGCTGGCTCTGCGAAAACTGCTTTAGAAAACGCTAAAAGTGCTGTTACTAATTTTCAATCATTTAGAGGAGGAAATCAACAACAAAATTTGATTGATGCAATGGAAACTATTAAATCAAATATTGATACAGCTGTTGAAAATTTGAATGGTCAAGTAAATACTGCTATTAATCAAACTGTAGCTCAATATGAAGATACTAAAGGTGCAGTTGAACAAGCTTTTACTGCTAGCTAGTTGATAGGAAAACTTGTTTTTCCTAAATATATAAAAGTATATTACTTTTATATATTTAGAAAAAATAGGTGATAATGTGGAAATAAAATTAGAAAAATTAGAAGTGGAAAATGATAAATTAAAACAATTATTAAATGAATATGAAAATGATTATTTAAATATTTATAATGAATTAGAATTAAATTCTTCTATTTGGGAAGGAGAAGAAGCTAATGAGTTTAATAATAAAGTAGAAACAGATAAAACAAAAGTAAAAAATACTTATGAAGAATTAAAGAAATTAGATGATGTTTATAATTGTTTAATTAATGAGTATCAAAGTATAGGTCAAAATATCTTTTTTGACATGGATAAAAAAGATGAATTGAATGCTTTTTTTGAAAAAACTTTAGCTTCTATAGTTAGTGTTATTGATTACTATGACATAATAGATACTAGTTTTTGTCCAGCTGAAGCTAGCATAATTAATCAACAAAAAAGCGAAATTAAACAGATAGAAAAGGATATTTTTAAGATAAAACAAGATACTAAATCAACTTTTGAAAAAATAGATAAGATAGAAAGAACAATCGACTCTAGATTATCTAGTATTGACATTGAATACATAAAAGAAGACTAGGTGATAAAATTGAGAAATTTAATGGATATTGAAAAAATGAATACAACAATAGATAAAATTAAAATATATAAAAATCAAATAGATATTAATTTGAATAATATTAGTGAAAATTTTAAAAGTACAAGTTATTATTATAATACTTCAAATACTGAAAAATTAACCAATTTACAAGAACAATTAAAAGAAAAATTTAATGTTATTAGGCAAATTCATGAAAATGATATCAATTATTTGATGAAAAAAGTTGATTCATATAATAAAACTAGTATGACTGTAAGTCAAATGTTTGAAGATATAAATTAAGGAGAAAAATATGAATGAAGATATTTTAAAAGCAAAATACTTTTTTTTAAAAGAACAACTATATATTGTTAAGGATAAATTAGAAAGCTTAGAGGAAAATATAGAAATGTTACAATCATCTATGAATAGTGCTATTGTTGTTGATAAAAAAATTATTGATGAAGAACTTCTTTTAAAAAACAAAAAAAAGATTAGTGCTATGAAACAACAAATTGTATCAGATTTAATACCTTTGATAAATAACAAATTATAGATAAAAAAGGGGCAATAAAAATGTCAATAAATTCAAGTGTAAAATCTAATTATAATGTAGATTTAAGAGGTCTTTCAACTGCTAAAAATACTAAAACCTTAAATATACAGCCTGAAATAAAAACAAATATTTTGGATGATATTAATAGTAAAACAACTAATGCTAAAACTGAAACGATAGATTTAAATGTATCATCTACAAAAGTAACTAAACCAAGTACAACCCAAAGTAATGTTAATAAATTATCACCTACAAATACTAATGTTAATAAGTATAATGTAAATAGTCAAACAAATAAAACAACTGGAACTAATAATGTGAATTCTAATATCAATTCAAATACGATTAATTATAATAGTAGTGGTAAATCAAGTCCAGCATCTGTTAATTCAGATATTAATCAAAACATAAATATCGACAGTAATAAAAATACTACAAGTATGCCTTATAATAAAATTTTAGAACAGGAAAATTCTAAAAAAAATATCCAAAATAATACTGTAGTAACTTCTGGAGGGACAAATATGTCTAGCTCCAATTTTTCTTTTTCTAACTCTAGTTTTGATGGACAAGCTAGTACTTTAGGAAATTCAGGGAATATTAATGGTAATTTGAATGCTAGTAGTTCTAATAGAACAATAAGTAAAGGAAAAACTGTTGGGGTTGGAGAAATTACTAGAATAACCAATTATGTCCAAGAAGTAGATATAAATCAATTTGTTGACCTATTACAGAAAATGGGTATTCAAGATAAAGATATAAAAAGAATAATAGACCAACAAATAACATTAGAAGATTTGATAAAAGAAATCGAAAATGATAAAGATAATTCCAGAAGAAAAGCTATTATGGAAGCAAGCTATCTTCAAGCTTATGGATTAAATGTTGAAAGTTTATCAAAATTATTAGAATTAATAAAAACAAATCAAACCGAATTACAAAAATTAATCAACATGAGAGATTTAAGTGATACTCATGAAATGGAAGCCCTATTAAAGATAGTTTCTAGATTAAAACTAGGAGAAAATTTAAATAATATTTTATCAACTGAAATAGTAGCTTGGAAGTATCAAGATGAAAATGGAAATACAAGATATGTATATAAACAACCAAATATTGATGGTGATATAAAATATACACCATTGACTTATGAAGAGATGTATAAAGATAGTAAATACATCGAAAAATTAAAAGAGCTAACTAAAATAACATCAAAATCAATGTTTACTGGTAAAGAAACAACTGTATATATGTGGAATAATACAAGTGAACAGATGAAATTTTTTGATGAATTAACTAAT
>CANRBE010000054.1 GCA_947628785.1 uncultured Bacilli bacterium | reverse complement strand
TTCTTTTATCTTTTCTATTATTTCAATATTCTTATCATCTTTATCTATTTTAGATAAAGTATAATAATATACTGACTTAGCTACTCCAGATACTTTTAGAAGAATCTTTAAAGGATATGTAAGCCGAAGTTCATTTACAACAGCTACTTTTTCTTCTGTTGTCGATTCTTCCTTGCTTGAACAACGGCTCTCAATTTTTTTGAGTATTCTAATTCCGCCTTTAAATATAAATTTTCTTCTTCTAATCTTTTTATTGTTTCATCTTTTGTTTCATTTTTCTTTTTCTTGGTTACTTTCATAGTTGGACTTCGCCCTCGCTTTCTCTCAACTATATTATAACCGTTTTCTTTATATTTTTTAATCCAATTTGACAATATTCCAGAACTACTTAATCCTTCATCTATTGCTACCGATATTACACCTTCATTTTCATTTAAAACTCTATTAATAATTTGTTCTTTTTGATATGGAGAATAGTATTTATTTTTATTTTTTCTTAATATATCAAATCCATGTTTATCTATTAGTCTTACTAAATATTCTATTCTTTCTTCTCTTATTCCATATTTTAATTCCAAGGTCTTTAAAGTCATTCCACTTTTTCTATTTTTATATAAATTTATTTTATCTTCATAACTTAATTTACTCATACAAAAACCTCATTTCTTTGTCCAAGAAATGGGGTTCATATCAAAAACTCTAATTTATTTAATATAAATAAAACCAAAAATTTCAAACAGTCGACAAAATTCGACAAATTAAAGAAAACATTTATGTTAAAATGTATGTGAATAGATTGATTTATTCACGTAGGGTTATTATATTCTAAGGCTGTTTTCTTTTCTTTAGCCCTACAAGGTTCAATGTTAAGAACTTTTTAAAATACCTAGGATTTTTTAAAGTATCTTTTCAAAGAACCAGAAAAAAGTAGGATTTCCTACTTTTTTTGTGGCAATAATATAATTTGAAATGTTATTAGTATTTATGATAATACTGGTAATTTAAATAACGATATTGATAAAATATATTGTAAACCAGAATAAACTTTTCTTATTCTGGTTTTTTTGGTATAATTTATAAAGAAAAAAAGGTGATTTTATGTTTATTGATGAAGTTAGTATGGAACTGTTTGCGGGTAATGGTGGCAATGGTTGTATGGCATTTAGAAGAGAAAAATTTGTCCCTATGGGTGGACCTTATGGTGGTAATGGTGGTCGTGGTAGTGATATTATCTTTAAAGTAGATGAAGGTTTAAATACTTTACTTGATTTAAAATACCACCGAATTATTAAGGGTAAAAGGGGAGAAAATGGACTTGGTAAAGGAATGCATGGTAAAAAAGCTAGTGATATTATAATTAAAGTACCACTTGGAACAGTTATTACAAACTTGGAAACTAAAGAAATAATAGCTGATTTAGTTGATAAAACAGATGAAGTGATAGTTGCTCATGGTGGAAGAGGAGGAAGAGGAAATATTGCTTTAGCCACTCGTTCAAATCCTGCTCCATCATTTGCGGAAAATGGGGAACCAGGAGAACATATCAAAATAAAAGTAGAGTTAAAATTATTAGCTGATGTTGGTTTAGTTGGTTTACCTAGTGTTGGAAAATCAACTATTATATCTAGTGTTACCTCTAAAAAACCAGCGATTGCTGAATACCATTTTACAACTTTAGTTCCTAATTTAGGAGTTGTAAAACCAAAAGTGGGAACTTCCTTTGTTTTAGCTGATTTACCTGGTTTAATAAAAGGAGCTAGTTTAGGACTTGGTTTAGGAGATAGGTTTTTAAAACATATAGAAAGAACTAGAGTAATTGCTCATGTAATTGATATGGGGGGCTTTGAAGGTAGAAATCCAGTTGATGATTATCATTTAATCAATCAAGAACTAGCTTTATTTAACCCTGATTTACTTAAAAAACCCCAAATTATTTTAGCGAACAAAATGGATTTAGAAAACGCTAAAGAAAACTTAGAAAAATTTAAAAAAGAAATTAAAGATGTTGAAATAATTCCAATATCAGCATCTACGCATCAAGGACTAGATGAAGCCATGAATAAACTTTCTAATATGGTAAGTAATACTCCTAAGACTTTTGTTTACGAAAAAAATGATAACCATATTGTATATAAATACGAAGAAGAAAAACCTTTTACCATTAAAAAAGAAAATTCTACTTATATAGTAACTGGTAAACAAATAGAAAAAATACTTAAAATGACTAAATTTCAAACTGATGAATCAGTTAAAAACTTTACTTACAAATTAAAAAAATTAGGAGTAGATGAAACTTTAAGACAAATGGGAATTAAAAACGGAGATACTGTTAAAATACTAGATTTAGAATTTGATTGGGAAGAATAATATGAATGGAATAATTGTTTTAAATAAAGAAGCTAATTTAACTAGTCGTGAGGTCGTTAATAAAGTATGTAAAATACTAAATACCAAAAAAATAGGTCATACTGGTACCCTAGATCCCTTTGCGACAGGACTTTTAGTACTATGTATTGGTAAATATACTAAATTAGCTAGTATAATTACTAATTATGAAAAAGAATATGTTGCTTTAATAGAACTTGGAACTTTAACAGATACATTAGATATAACAGGTTCTGTTATTAAAAAAGAATATACCCATTTTACTAGTAGTCAAATAGATAAGGTCTTAAAAGAAATGACTACGACTTACCTTCAAGAAGTACCTATATATTCAGCTATTCATAAAGATGGCAAAAGACTATATGAATTAGCGAGAAATGGTATTAATGTTAAACTCCCTAAAAGAGAAGTAACTATTAAATCTTTAGTTAGAATATCAGATGTTACTTACCATAATGGAAAAACAAGATTTATGATTAAAACAACCGTATCCAAAGGAACATATATAAGAAGCCTAGCAAGAGATATCGCTTTGAAATTAAAAACTATCGGGATAATAATTTCTTTAAATAGAACTAAACTAGGTGATTTTAAAATTGAAGATAGTTATACAATTGAAGATATTAAAAATAACAACTTTAAACTAGTTAGCGATGATAAAATATTTAAAGACTATTTTAAAGTAACAGTCAATCAAGAACTTGAAACTAAAATAAAAAATGGAGCTATTTTACCTAATATTTATAAAAAATTACCAGTAGCTTTTTATAATGAACAAGGAAAAATACTAGCTTTATATAAAAAATATCAAGAAGATAAAATTAAACCTTTTAAAACATTTTATTAGGAGGACTTTTATGGTATATTTAGATTATAGTGCTACAACTCCAGTTAACGAAGAAGTTTTAGCTAGTTTTAATAAAACAACAAAAGATTTTATCGCTAATTCTAATTCATTACATAACCTAGGAGTTAAAGCTAAAAAATTAGAAGAGAAAGCTACTTATCAAATAGCTAATATTTTAAAAGTTGAAAAAGATGAGATAATTTATACAAGTGGAGCTAGTGAAGCTAATAATATGGCTATTAAAGGAATAGCTTATCGCTATCAAAATAAAGGAAAACACATAATAACTACTAAACTTGAACATTCATCAGTTAGTAATACTTTAAAGTTTTTAAGTAAACAAGGTTTTGAAATAGAATATGTTGAAACTGATAAATATGGTTTAGTCCAAATAGAAAATTTAAAAAAAATAATTAGAGATGATACAATATTAGTTTGTATAAATGCTGTTAACAGTGAAACAGGAGTTAGACAAAAAATAGAAGAAATAGGTGAATTTTTAAAAAATACTAAAGCTTTTTTTCATGTTGATGCGACACAAATAATCGGTAAAGAATATTTAAATATGACAAATATCGATACTTTAAGTTGTTCAGCTCATAAATTTTATGGTATTAAAGGGATAGGTTTTTTAATCAAAAAAAGAAATGTTGACCTTATACCTTTAATCCATGGTGGTAAAAGTACAACTAGTTATCGTAGTGGAACTCCAGCTTTACCTTTAATTGTAAGTTTAGCTAAAGCTTTAAGACTTGCTTATACCGATTTAGATTTAAAAATCAAAAAAGTAAGTAAACTAAATAAATACTTACAAGATAAACTAAAAAAATACCCAAATGTAAGAATAAATTCAAATAAATATTCAATACCTTATATTTTAAATATCAGTTTATTAACTTGTAAACCAGAAACCTTACAACATGCTTTAGAAGAAAATGATATATATATATCAACTGGTAGTGCTTGTTCTAGTAATAGTGTTAATGAGGCGGTTTTCGAAGTAACTAACTTTAAAAAAAATGCAGAACATAGTGTTAGAATAAGTATATCCCATTTAACTACTTTTGAAGATATCGATTATTTTTTAAACAAATTTGATGAAATTTATTTAAGGATGGAGAAAATTCATGAATGAAGATACTAAAATGGGTACTTTTAAAAATGAAAAAATAGTTAATCAAGACCTATCATTTATAGACTATGAAAAATGTCAATTCTTAAATATCAAAATAGAAAAATGTCATTTTGAAAAAACATATTTTGTCGACTGTGATTTTTATGACTGTGTATTTTTAAATACTGATTTTTTAGAATGTAGTTTTATAAGATGTACTTTTAAAAATTGTAAAATGCAAGGAATAACTTTTGATACTAATCATTTTACTAATTTTACTTTTGATAATATAAAGGGAAGTTACTTATCTTTTTCTAATATCAAAATGAAAAAGGTAACTTTTAAATTTAGTGAATTTATTGAAAGTTATTTTTACCAAATAAATTTTAAAGATTTCATATTTAATGAATGCAAATTAATTAAAACTGAATGGCATAATATGTCTTTAAAAGACTTGGATTTATCTAGTTGCTATATAAATGGTTTTAGTGTTAGTAAAGAAGATATTAAAGGATTAATATTAGCTAGTTATCAACTTCCAATAATAGCTTCTATTTTTGATATAAAAATAAAGGAGATAGAAAAATGAAAAATATTTTAATACCTGATAATTTAAATTCCTTAGAAAATTTAATTGATGATTTTGATGGCTTTATAGTTGGTTTAAAAGATTTTGCTTTAAATACTAGAGTATTAATTGATTTAGATACTATTTTTTCTTTAATAAAAAAATATCCTTTAAAAGAAATATATATTTATATAAATAAAAATATGAAAGATAAAGATTTAAAACTTTTAAAACCTTTATTAATTAAACTAAATAAACTAGATATTAATGGTGTATTTGTATCTGACAGTGGACTTTTAAAACTAGCTAAAAAAATAGATTTTAAAAAGCCATTAATTTGGTCACAAGAACATATGGTAACTAATGCGAAAACAATTAATTATTGGCATGATTTAGGATATAGTATGGCTTATTTATCTAATGAACTTACTATTAATGAAATAAAAGATATAAAAAAACAAACTAATATACCTTTATTTTGTCAAGTATTTGGGTATATACCAATGTTTGTATCTAAAAGATTTTTAGTATCAAATTATAAAAAGCATTTTAACATAGATAATAATTCGGATATTTACTATATGAGTAAGGAAAATATAGACCATATAGTAATAGAAAATAATGATGGAACAACTGTCTATTATGGCAAAGTTTTAAATGCTTATTTAGAATACTATACCATTAAAAATATGAAAATAGAATATGCAATATTTAACGGGACATTTTTAAAAGATGAAATAGTAAAAGAAGCTATTAACTGTTATAAAAATAAACTAGGAAAGGACAAAATAGAATGGTATTTAGATTATAAAACAACAACAGGTTTTTTTAATCAAGATGCTATCTATCGGGTAAAAAAATGATAAAAAAACCAGAGTTATTAGCACCAGCTGGTGATTTAGAAAGATTAAAGTATGCCATACATTATGGAGCTGATGCGGTATATGTTGGGGGACCAGCTTTAAATTTAAGAGCTAATGCGATTAATTTTACTTTTGATGAGTTAAAAGAAGGGGTTTTATATGCCCATAAATTAAATAAAAAAGTCTATGTCACTGTCAATATTGTCATGCATGAAAAAGAGATAAAAGAATTAAAAAATTATTTAAAAAAATTAGAAGATTTAAAGGTAGATGCAATTATAGTATCTGATCCTTATGTCATAAAATTAGCAAGAGAAGTTACTAATTTAGAAATACATTTGTCAACCCAACAATCAGTGATGAATTTAGAATCTGTTAAACTATTTAAAAAAGAAGGGGTTAAAAGAATCGTACTAGCAAGAGAAGTAAGTAAAGATGAAATAAAATATATCAAGGATAATTTAGATATTGAACTTGAATGTTTTATTCATGGAGCTATGTGTGCATCTGTTTCTGGAAGATGTGTTTTATCTAATTATCTAACTAATAGAGATGCTAATCGTGGAGGATGTAGTCAAATATGTAGATGGGCTTTTGACCTTTTAGATGAAAATAAAATAAATATTAATTCGAATAAACCTTTTACTTTTTGTTCGAAAGATTTATCTTTAATTACTAAGTTAAAAGATTTGATTGAACTGGGGGTTGAATCTTTTAAAATAGAAGGTAGAATGCGTTCTATTTACTATATTTCAACAGTAGTATCAGTTTATAGAAAAGCTATTGATAGATATTTTTTAGATCCTGATAATTATCAAGTATCAAAGAAAGAAGAGGACATTTTAAGAAGGTGTGCTAATAGGGATAGTGTCGTCCAATTTTTTGATGGAACTAATAATCAAGATTGTGGTTATTATAATGGTAGAGAAGAATTATCTAACCAAGATTTTTTAGGGGTAGTTTTAGATTATGATGAAAAAAATAAAGTAGCTAAAATAGAACAGAGAAATTATTTTGAAAAAAATAATAAAGTTGTTATATTTGGTCCTAATCATGAAGATTATACATATACTATAAATGACATTTTTGATGATGATAATAAATTAATAGAAGTAGTTAATCACCCAAAACAAATTGTTTATCTTCCTTGTAATTTAAAGCTTGAAGCTTTAGACATTATCAGAAAATATTAAAAAAACTGTCAATAGTTTTTGAAAATGTCCCGAAAATAACCAAACATACGCGGGAAAATATATCCTAATTTTCTTTATGAAAACCAGAAAATATTTCTTTGATTTTATAAAGCTTTTTGGAATAAAAACTTATTTAAGCATATGCATGATTTGTATGTGCTTTTTGTATCTGCTTTTTAAATGAAGATAGTTTCCAAGGATGCGACATTGGAGGAATATATTTCTTCTTCTCTTTTACGACAACACTGTCATCAAATTCTTTTGAAACAGACATATTTCTTTGTAATTTTTTGAGTTCATAAATCTTTTCATCAATAGTGACAAGTAAATCACCATTAAATGCCTTAATAACTAAACATTCGGTCTTAGGTAAAAAACATTTCAATTTATTATCTAAATATGGTTGATAATATTCTTTGTTAAACTTGATGGAATTACCATTATCAATTTTTCTAGGTGTTAAGACAGCTAAAATATAGTTGATAGTTTCTTTAGACGGTGAAGTTTCAAATACAGTAGGAAACTTATTATAATCTAAAGCAAACTCTTCGTTAAAACTAGGAACAAATACTTCAGTAAGATATTTATTAGCTTCATCGATAGTAGTAATATTATTCAGTCTTAATTCTTGAACTAATCTGCCTTGAAAAGTACCATTGGTTCGTTCAATTAAACCTTTAGCTTGAGAAATCGAAGAAGTTTCTAAAGCAATACCTAGTTGTTTACAAGCGTAACCATATTGAGTTAAAACATCTTTATCACTAGTTCTTTTATCAGGATTTAAAGACATATAATTAAATACGGTTCTATTATCGGTAAAGAACTTATAAGGAATACCATATTTAGTAAGGATTTGATATAAAACATGATAATAGCCATTTAGAGTTTCTTGATAATCAAACCAGGCACCAACGACGGTAGAAGTAGCTTTATCAATAGCTAGATGTAGACAAGTCTTTTTACTACCAAACCATAAATGAATAGAGCCGTCTTGTTCGACAATTTCACCGAAATATTTAGGTTTTTGTTGTCTAGGATGGGAATCCTCTAAAGAAACTTCATGATTTACAATATGTTCAACTTTATTGTCAGACATAGCTAAGTTGATTTTCTTTTCCTTAAGAAGTTTTTGTTTAGTGAATTCTTTTTTAGTTTTCTTTCTAGCTTTAGGAGAAATGATACCATTTTTAGTTAAAGTGTTATAAATAAACTTATAGGAAACATGGATATTTTCTTTAGTTTCAAGAAACTTTTTGAAATGAATAAAATTAAAATCATAGTATTTATTCAAATAAAGTAGTATAATATTCTCGGAGATTGACTTATCTAGTTGTTTAGCTGGGATATGGCCACGGTTACCGTGGACGAAACCGGATTTGCCTTTCTCCTTATAAGTGATAATAAGACGATTAATTTGTCTTCTAGATAAACCGAGTTTTT
>CANRBE010000053.1 GCA_947628785.1 uncultured Bacilli bacterium | reverse complement strand
GGACCTTGATGGACTCGAACCATCGACCGCCCGGTTATGAGCCGGATGCTCTAACCAACTGAGCTAAAGGTCCCTCACTACTTATTCATAATACCATATAAAGACAATAAGTGCAATAATTTTTTAGCTTTTTTTAAATAAAAATTGCTAAAAACCAACATAAAACAAAAAAATGTTTGCTTTGACAACTAAATATATTAATGTTAAGATAAATTTAGTGGTGAGATGAATGCAAAACTATAAAAATGAGAGTACATTAGTTAAAATATATGGAAAATATAAAGGTAGTGCTAGATATATCAATAATGTTGAAAAACTAAGTGAAATAGAGCTCTTCTTTTTAATTCATCATTTGAATTACTATATATGGCGTTGTCATCGTGAAGTTTATTTAAAACAGATGGTAAATCATGACTTTATTGAAGATATATATGCTTTAGAATATTTAAAATACCAAACAACTAGGTTTGGGGTAAAACTTAAAGAACCTAGTATTTTTAACAAAATAGGTTCTTCTGAATCTTATGAATCGTGGTATCAATTTTATGAAAATCATTTTTACCATTTATTGACAGATAAAGATTTAGATAATTTAAAAAAAGATTTTTATAGTGGCAAGGATATAACAAAATATTTACCTGAGACTACTTGGCAAGAACAATATAAAAATAAAACCAAAGTTATACATATTTCTGATTATCGTTCATATAAATAAATGGGTGATTAGAATGAATACATCAATTATTATCCTAACTTATAATAACTTAGAATATACCAAAAAATGTTTAGAAAGTATTAGAAAATACACTAAAAGTGGTACTTATGAAATAATAATAGTTGATAATAATTCTAAAGATGGGACTAAAGAATATTTAAAAACTTTATCAGATGTAAAGATAATTTATAATAAAAAAAATTTAGGTTTTCCTAAAGGGTGTAATCAAGGTATTAAAAAAGCTTTAAAAAATAATGATATCTTACTTTTAAATAATGATACATTAGTAACAGCTAATTGGTTAGACAATTTAAGAAAATGTTTAAATAGTGATAAATTAATTGGGGCAGTAGGAGCTGTTTGTAACAATAATGAAAATAGACAAGGTCTTTTACTTAAATATCAAAATATGGAAGAAATGCAGAAAAAAGCTTTAGAAAATAATGTCTCCAATGAAAAAAGATGGGAAGAAAAAGTTTTTTTAATTGGTTTTTGTATACTTATAAAAAGAGAAGTTATTGATAAGTTAAATGGATTAGATGAAAATTATACTCCTGGTTATATAGAAGATAATGATTTATCTTTAAGAATAATAAACCTTGGTTATAAATTAATGCTTTGTCATGATGCATTTATATACCATTATTTAGGGACATCTTTTAGAAAAGATTTATCTAAATTTTATCCAATATTAAATAAAAATCGAGCTTATTTTTTAAAAAAATGGCATTTTGATACTTTTACTTTTGATGATATAAAGTCATCCTTATTTCCTTTGGTAGAGAAAACTAATAAAATATTGGATATAAACTGTGGGATTGGAGTAACAGCCCTAGCTTTAAAATATAAATTTCCAAATACTCAAATAACAGGATTAGAATTAGATGAAAATAAAAGAAAAATTGCTTCTAAATTTATCAATGTATACTCTAAATTAGAAGATATAAATGAAAAATTTGATTATATATTAATAGGTGATTTACTTGAAAAAATAGATAATCCTAAATTATTTATTACTAAAATAGGTAATTATTTAAATGCCGAAGGTAATTTGATTTTAAATATCCATAATCCAGTTAATATTAAAAATATAAATAAAATGTTAAAAGGAGAATTTATAAATAATCAAACTAATTTTTTTACTTTAAATGATATAAACAATTTATTAAAAGAAAATAATTTTATAAATCCTACTATTTTTTCTTGGTATGAAAATTTAAATGAAGAAGAAAAAACATTACTAAATAAATTAAAAGAATACAAAAATAATATATATTATACTTGTTACACTATCAAAGCTAAAATAAAGTAGTTTAAAATACTTATTATTTAGTGTATAATAAAAAAAGAAACGAGGAGATATTATGAAACTATATAACACCTTAACTAAAAAAGTAGAAGAATTTATACCTTATAATAAAGAAGACGTTAAAATGTATACTTGTGGACCAACTGTTTATCATGATGCTCATATTGGCAATTTAAGATGTTATATATTTGAAGATATACTGGAAAAAACTTTAAACTATTTAGGTTATCATGTAACTAGATGTATGAATATTACTGATGTTGGACATTTAAGTAGTGATAGTGATACTGGTGAAGATAAAATGGTAAAAAGTGCGAAAGAACAGAAAAAATCAGTATTAGAAATAGCTAAGTACTACACAACCTTATTTAAAAAAGACTTGAAAAAATTAAATGTCAAATGGCCAGAAATTGTGTCTAAAGCTACTGATAATATAGATGAATATATAAAAATTATTAAAGTTTTAATGGATAAAAATCTAGCTTATTTTAGTGGTGGCAATGTCTATTTTGATACATCTAAATTAGATAATTATTATGTTTTAACCAACCATAATGAAGAAGATATTAAAATAGGAGTAAGAGATACTGTCGAAGAAGATAAAAACAAAAAAAACAAAACAGATTTTGTTTTATGGTTTACTAAATCAAAATTTGAAGACCAAGCTTTAAAATGGGATTCTCCTTGGGGAGTAGGGTATCCTGGTTGGCATATTGAATGTAGTGGGATATCTTTAAAATACTTAGGTGAATATTTAGATATACATTGTGGTGGTATCGATAATATTTTTCCCCATCATACAAATGAAATAGCTCAGTCAGAAGGATTTTTAGGGCACAAATGGTGTAAATATTGGTGTCATTCTGAACATTTAAATGACTTAATGGGAAAAATGAGTAAAAGTAAAGGTAAAACTTTAACTCTATCGTTTTTAGAAAGTCAAGGTATAAAACCATTAGTTTATCGTTTGTTTTGTTTAAATTCCCATTACCGAAAAACTTTAGTTTATACTGATGAAGCTATAAATCAAGCCAAAACTCAATATGAAAAACTAATAAGAAAAATAAGAAGCATAGAAAAAGATAATACTAAAATTCAAGAAAAAGAGTGTTGGTATTATCAAAATAAATTTAAGGAAGACATAAGTAATGATTTAAATACCGCTAGTGCCATAACAGTTCTTTATGATGTTTTAAAAGATGATAGTTTAAATAACAACACTAAATTATATTTAGTTTCTGATTTTGATAAAGTATTATCTTTAGATTTATTAAAAGAAGAAAAAATTGATGCTTCTTTAGAAAAATATATAGATGATAAAATAGCTTTAAGAAAGCAAGCTAAAGAAAATAAAGATTATGCCCTAGCAGATTCTATTAGGTGTGAATTACTAAAAAAAGGAATTATTTTAATTGATAAAAAAGATAAAACAACCTATGAAATAAAAGAAAAATAAAGCATCTATTTTAGATGTTTTATTTTAGTTAAAACCTTATTTTCATCAACTGTATTTATACTAAATTCTAAAACCGAATGACTATTTTTAACTTTTTTTATTTGCCAAGGTTTAATATATAAATGCTTTATTATATTTTTATCTTTATCTAAAAAATAAACTGATAAAGTTTGAAAACAAAAAAAAGTATGAATACTAGAACATTTTGGAAAATACATTCCATATGGCAATTTTTTTTTAATAAACATAAAACCTTTTAATCTAGAAAAAAAAGAATTACATACTTTATACATATCATCACCAAATATATTATAACAAACAATTAAAACATTGACAAACAAGTAAAAAAAGGGTAAACTTATTATAGAATAGCAGGAGGAAATATGAATAGGTTTAATAATCGAGGACAAGCATTAGTGGAGTACTTGTTAATTATTGCGGTTGTAAGTGTTGTTGTTGTTACAGTTGTTAAATTATTAGGTGGATATGTAATGGATTCAGCTACTAAAACTGGCTGCAACTTATCTGGTGGAACCTATGTAGAAGGGGCTAAACCAGGAGAAGCCACTTGTGTTCAGGAATAAAACAGTTTGACAGGGGAAATAGAAATATTTCCTTTTTTGTATTTTATTTAATTGTCGATACAAAAAAATTTTGATATAATTAATTAGAATGGTAGTGGTATAATGAAACGACAAAAAGGACAAGCATTAGTGGAGTTTATTTTGATATTACCAATTTTACTTTTCCTTATGATGACTATCTTTGATATAGGAAACATAATGTATGAAAAATATAAACTAAATGAAACCCTAGATACTATATCAGATATATTTTCCAATCAAGGCTTAGAAAATGCTAAAGCTTATGCTTTAAAAAATAAAATCGAATTTAACTATCAAGAACAAGCTGGAAATTATATATTAACTACTTATAAATTTATCAAAGTAACTACTCCAGTATTAAATAAAATACTTGGTAATCCTTACAAAATTAAGGAAGAAAAAACTATTATTCCTTATGAAAAAAAAGAAAGTGTAACTCCATGAACCAAAAAGGACAAGTCTTAGTTGTTTTTATACTATTAATACCACTAATAATTTTATTTATGTTTTATATTTATGATATCGGCAATTTATATTATCAAAAATCAAAATTAAAAAGTGCTTTAAAAGATGGCTTAACATACTCACTAAATGATGGTGATGATAAAGGTGTTATTAACTTAATAAAAGAAAATGTTTTGAATGTTAAGGTAAATATAGAAAAACAAGAAAGTCAAACTAAAGTAGAAGGGATAATCCAAGTAGATACTAAACTTTTAAAAAAGCAAACAATAAAAATTACTTTAATTGGAAAAATAGAAGAAGATAAAATCAAAATATGGGAGGAATAATATGGCAGTTTTTAAGTCAAAAATAATTTGTATAACATCCACTAAAGGTGGAGTAGGTAAAACTGTAATGACATTAAATATAGCTGGTATTTTGGCTAATCAAAATAAAAAAGTTTTAATTGTTGACTTAGACTTATCTAATAATGGAATAGCTTTTGCTTTATCTATTAAAGGTGATAAAGATATATATAAAATATATCGAGATATAAAAAATAATCAATACCTGGATTTTGGTGATTATGTTATTAATTATAATGACAATATCGATATTTTAAAAGCGCCTACAGATCCAAGGGATGTAAGTAAAATAAGTCCTAAATATATTGAACTTATTTTAGATAAAGCTAGGTCTAAATATGATGTTATATTATTAGATACTTCTCATATTTTAAGTGATGTTAATTTAGTAGCTTTTGATAATTCATCAACTATTTTATATTTATTACCAAAAGATTTAATGGCTATTAAAACTATGCGGTCAATGGTGACTATTTATAATGAAATGCAAAAAGTTAATTATAAAATAATTCTTTATAATATTAAATTAGAAAATAAAAACTATTCTCCTTTTGATATCAATCATATGATAGACAAAAAAATAGATTATGAACTTAGTTCTTTATATGTTAAAAATATTGATAACTATTTATTAAATGGAAAAATACTTACTTTAGATAAAAAGTATATATCTAATCATAAAAAAGGAATAAAACAATTAGAAAAAATTGTTGATGATTTAATACAAGGATAGTGATAAAATGAAAGAGCAAAAATTTGTTGATGTTTTTGATGTCAAATTAGATATAGAAAATAAAGAAATAACTAATGACTATGACATGTTTGAAAACAAAGTTTTACTTGAAGAGTTAAGGAATAAAATAATTCAAAATTTGATTGACCATAATATTGAAGCTAGAAGTTTAAATGAAGCCATTATCGAAGAGATAGATAAAACTTTAGAAGGATACGATGTTACAACTGATGAAAGAAATTATATATACAATTTAATTGACAATGAAATTAGTGGATATGGACCAATTAGTGAATTATTAAAAGACAAAGATATAACAGAAATAATGGTTAATGGACCAGAAGAGATATATATTGAGTTAAATGGTCAAATAGTTAAAGATAACAGTGTTTCTTTTATCAATGAGGAACATATAATAAGAACAATCCAAAGAATGATACAACCTCTTGGTAGAACTATTGATACATCAAGTCCCATGGTCGATGCAAGACTTTCTGATGGGTCAAGATTAAATGCAGTAATTCCTCCACTTTCTTTAATAGGGCCAGTTATGACCATTAGAAAATTTAAACCAGAATTAGCTAATGTTGATGATTTTTTAAGGGGTGGAACGTTTACTCCTTATATGGCTAGATTTTTAGAAGCCTGTGTTAAAGCAAAGTTAAATATAATTATCTGTGGAGGTACTGGTGGTGGAAAAACAACTTTATTAAATGTTTTATCATCATTTATTGGAAAAGAAGAAAGAATTATCACTATTGAAGATGCTGCTGAACTTAAACTAGAACAAGAACATGTTATTTCCTTAGAGACAAGACTTACTAACTATGAAGGTCAAGGTGAAATAACTATTAGAGATTTAGTTATAAACTCTTTAAGAATGAGACCAGATAGAATAATTGTTGGAGAAGTAAGGGGTAAGGAAGCTTTTGATATGTTACAAGCCATGAATACTGGACATAGTGGAAGTTTAACTACTATGCATGCCAATAGTCCAATAGATGCTTTAAATAGATTAGAAACGATGATTTTAATGGCTGGTATGGAAATACCAATTAAAGCTATTAGAGAATATATTGCTAGTGCTATTGATATTGTTGTTCATATTCAAAGGTTAAGTGATGGTAAAAGAAAAGTAACTAGTATTTGTGAAGTGGTAGACTTTAAGGATGATGAGATTGTTTTAAATGAAATATTTGCTTTTAAACAAACTGGTATAACTAGTTCTAAAGAAGTTAATGGAGAGTTTGTGATGAGTAAAAAAGCTCCTAAATATTATCAAATAATCAAAGATAGAGGAGTAGAAGATTTAGACGATATTTTTAAGTAAGGAGGATTTAAAGTGGAAGGAAAATTCAGTATAAATAGTAAAACTTTAACTAATCAACCAATTAGTATTAATTATACCCCTAATACTTCTGCTTTAAGATATACTTATAGAATTATAAAGGATAAAGAAGTACAAGAAAGAACTACTAAAGTTGGTAATAAAAGTATTGTTATTAATTTAAATGAAACTGGTACTTATCAAATAGAAGTAGAGACAACTTTAAAAAATAAAAAAGTTTTAAAACAGACTAGTGGTATTTATGTGATTGATATGGACCGTCCTATAATTACTACTAGAAGTGGTATTATCAAAAAAGAACAACTAGCTAAAAATAAAACCATCAATAAACAAGATTTAAAAAATGATATAATTGTAAGAGATAAACAAGATGGTGATTTATTTAATAAGCTTGAATGTAATTTTGATTCAATTCCTTATCAAAAAATAGGCCTTTATGATTTAACTTGTAAAGTTAGTGATGAAGCTAATAATGTAACTGAACAAACTATTAAATTTCAAGTATTAAAATCAACTAGATTACAACTTTTTTATGCTCAATTTATTATTGGTGTAGTATTTTTAATAGTTATTATTTTAATGATTAAATTTTTTAAAGCTGTTTATTATGAAAATAAAATAACTCCTTTTACAGTTAAACCTGTTGGTGAAAAGAAACCTGGGTTATTAGATAATTTAACTGTTTTTGGTAAAAAAGTTATAGTTAAAATTAGTAAGGTATTAAGAAAATCAACATTTCTTACTAATTATAGTAAAAAGTATGAAAAATATAATCCTATTTTAACGATTGATAATAATGACTCAATGAATTTTGTAACGTTAAAATTATTAGTAGCGATATTTGTTTTAATAATTACCTTTTTTTCTAAAACAGTTCAACTTAAAGTTTTAAGTTATTATGAATTAATTATTCCTTTCTTGTTTGGTTATTATTTACCTAATGTATTATATAAAATTAAATATCGACTATATTATAACAAATTAGAAAATGATTTATTACAAGCCATTATTATTATGAATAATGCTTTTAAATCAGGAAGAAGTATAACACAAGCCATGGAATTAGTTACCCATGAACTTGATGGACCAATTAAAGAAGAGTTTCAAAAAATGTCATCAGAATTAAATTTAGGGTTATCAATAGAAGATGTTTTTAAAAGGTTTTCTAAAAGAATAAACTTAGATGAAATAGCTTATTTAACAGCCTCTTTATCAATTTTAAATAAAACTGGGGGAAATATTATTGAAGTATTTTCTTCAATTGAAAAGTCTTTGTTTGCTAAAAAGAAGCTTAAATTGGAAATGAAATCTTTAACAGGAGCTAGTCGTATGATAGTAGCAATATTATTTTTAGTACCATTTTTATTTATTGCTTTTATCTTAGTTATATCACCAACATATTTTCTGCCTTTATTTAATTCCAAAATAGGTTGGATATTTATTAGTATTATGGTAGTTATTTATTTGGCTTATATATGGTTTGTTAAAAAAATTATGGATGTAAGACATCTGGTAATATGTCAAGATAAAAGTTATGGAAGTTTTTAAATAATTTCTCCCTTATCAAATAAATTATT
>CANRBE010000052.1 GCA_947628785.1 uncultured Bacilli bacterium | reverse complement strand
CCATATGTTTAGCTCCCCAAGATCTAGCGGCATTTTCAATATTTACAAGTTGATTAGAAAGTAATTTTCTTTGATATGATTTTAAAGTACCAGTTATAGTTGGTATAGCAATAACTGATATTAAACCAATTATTACAATAACCGCTAATAGTTCTATTAAAGTAAATCCTTTTTTCATGCTTCACATCCTATACTATATCAATAATAACAAATAATTATTAAACAGTCAACATTTTATTTTTCTGGTTTAATTATAACACTTGTTACATTATCAAATGAAATAGATTCCATTACCTTTAAAAATTCTTGATAATTCAAATTTTTTATTTCATCATAAACATCAGTATTGGCTTCATCTTCTTCAATAATATCGCTCATAATTTTATCATTCAATCTAAAAATATTGTCACTTAAATATATAGCTGATGCTAAAAACGATTTTTTCTTTCTTTCAAAATCTTCTTCGGATAAGCCTTCTAAATTAGCTTCTTTTAAAATTCTTGTTTTAAGTTCCTTTGGTTTATATGTTTCGGCATCATATATTAAAGCGGCATCTTTTTTATAAGCAACTAATGAAACACCCATTCCAGAAGTAATGATTTTATCTGCTTTTAATTTATCTAAAAAAGCTGAAATATTACCAAATTTCATTTGAGAATACATTGATAAATAATATCTAATAATTCTATTTTTTAAAGGTATGTCATCAAATTTTATTTTAAAAGCTAATAGTAATTTAGGAATAGCAATATTTCTTTGCATAACTAATTCTTTTTTGACTACTTCCTTATTCTCTTTATATGTTTTTCTTTTTATTTTTTCTTGTTTGGGGAAATGTTTTTTAGCTTGGTTTTCTTTTACTATGTTAATTACTTCGTCTTTATCAACATTACCAGTAATTACTAAAAACATATTTGATGGATGATAAAATGTTTTATAACAACAATATAAATCTTCTTTAGTAATAGAATTGATACTATCAACACTACCTAAAACATTGTATCTAATTGGTAATTCCTTAAAACAGTTTAACATTAAACTTTCAAATGCTTCGGTATAAGGATTATCTTTATACATATTTATTTCTTGAGTTATAATACCTTTTTCTGTTTCGACGTTTTCTAAAGTAAAATATGGTTCTTGAACATAATCAAGTAAGTAATTTAAATTTTCTTCTAAATAATCACTACCAGAAAATAGATAAGTTGTTTTAAAATTACTCGTATTAGCATTCCCACTTGCTCCACGCATTGTAAAAAAACTAAGGGGGTCCATACCATCTTTTTGGGCAAACATTTTATGTTCTAAAAAATGAGCAACTCCTTTAGGTACTTCAACCATATCTTTTTCTTTTAAGGGTACAAATTCATTATCGGCTGAGCCGTATTTAGTAGATAAAGTTACATATACATTATTGACATTATTTTTAGGGATTACAAATATTCTAAGTCCATTAGGTAAAGTTTCCTCATAAAGGTCTAAATCCAAGTGTTTAATTATCTGTTTCTTCATTCCTAACTCCTTTCAAAAAGTAAATAGTGTCTAATTTTAGTTTTTTAGCTAATTTTATTACATCTTCTTTAGTCACTTCGAGTATTTTTTTAATTCTGACTTCTACTAAATCATGGTTAAAGTATTCATGAGACATATAGTTTCTAATTAGGTCATTTGGAGAGTCATAAATTGTTTTACAGGTATTAACGTATATGATTTTCATTTCATTTAAATCTTCTAAATCAAATTTTCCTTCACATATTTTAGTTAGTTCTTGGTTTACTAAAGAAACTGTTTTTTCATAGTTATCTTTACTTATACCAGCATTTACTATCAAAGTTTGATAAAGATATGAAATATGGGAATGAATAGAATAACAAAGGGAATTTTTTTCTCTGACTTCTTTAAATAGTTTGGAGTCATTTCCACCTCCAAAGATAAAATTTAAAGCGTGGAAAACATATTTTTTTTCAAAGTCAGTCATTTTATCAATTTTATACCCCATCGCTAGTTGACTTTGCATGAATTCATGTTCTTCTACTATTTTCTTTGTTTTTTTACTGATTGGTAGTTTGACAAAATGACTTTCACTTTTTTGGTTTTTTTCTTCTCTGATATTTTCTTCTTTGATTTTTTCTTTCATGGTTTCTTTATCATAATCACCTAATACAAATATATCTATGATATCGTTTTTTAAAACATCCTGATAATATTCATATAAATTTTTGGCAGTTATTTTTTTAAAGTCTTCCATATACCCTGATGCATGGTATTCTAAAGGAGTATTCTTACCCATTTCTTCATCTAGTCTAACACCTGCTATTCGGTTAGGATTTTCGTTTAGACTTTCTAAATAATCTTTATAACTATTCATAGTATAGTTAAATGTTTTCTTTTCAAATTCATCTTTTACGATATTAGGGTTTTTTAATAAATCAAATAAAAGGGATATGCTTTTATCATTCATTCCTTTTTCGGTATATCTTTCATTTAGAAAACTTAAAGAAAATGATAATACTGCATAAGTCCCCGATTTAAATGAGCTACTACTTAAACTACAAGCATAGTTTTCTTCTTTAGCTATTTGTAAATCTCTAGTTGTTTTATAGTTTTTTCCAGTTTCTAGTAAAATGTCACTTAAAACATTGCGAATAGTAATTTCTTCTTTTTTAAGTTTTCTTTTTAAAACTACTAAAAGATGAATAGTTTTAAATTTTTTAGTTTGGATTAAATGTAAATTATAGTTTGGATATTCTATTTTCTCGTAATTCATTATCTCACCTCTTTTTTAATATATAACGTATTTTATTTTTTATACTGCTAAGGCTTCTAAAGCAACTTTAACCATATCATTTAGTGATTGTTCTCTATCTTTAGCACTTATTGTTTTTTTATCATTAATAGTATCGACAACAGTCGCTAAACATGTCGCTTTTTTTCCTGCTTTTAAGGCCATATAAAGTAATGCGAAAGCTTCCATTTCGGATATTTGAACATTATATGGAACACTACTTAAATATTTTTTAGCATCTATATAAGGATCAAAAACATCACTAGTTAATATATTACAAGGTTTTAAAGTAATATTATTATTACTAGCGGCTAACAATATTTTATCATTCACCTCTTGACTAGCTTTTAAATGATGGTAATCATCACCAAAAGGGATAGTAAAATTACTAATGGTATAAACATCTTGAGCCATTACAACATCTAATAATGATAAATCTTTAGAATAAGAACCACAAGTTCCTATTCTAATAATTGTATCAACATTATAAATGTTAAAAAGTTCATACGAATAAATTCCCATACTTGGCATTCCCATTCCTGATGGAAATACGGTTATTAATTCATCTTTATAATAACCAGTATAAGCAGTCATTCCTCTTATTTCATTAACTATTTTGGCATCTTTCAAATAGTTTTTAGCAATCCATTCAGCCCTTTTAGGGTCTCCTGGCATTAATACTTTTTTAGCTATTTCTTCTAATTTAGCTTCGATATGTGGTGTCATATTTACCTCCCGTATTTTATTATATCATGTTTGGATGCTTTTTCCTAAAGTTTTTGTTCTTTTTGTCATTTATTTGTATGCAATGGATATATAGATACAAAATATACCTTTTTTTTGACAATTCGTAAACTTTTTTTGTCGTCTTAAAACTAGCTTTTAAAAAAATAAAAATAATGGTATAAACCACTATTTTACATTTTTTCAATATCGGTTAAAGAAAGTTCAACTGTTGTTTCTTGACCAAATAAATCGATAGTTACTTCTAATTTTTGAGTTTTAGCATCTATTGACTTAATTTTACCAAACATATTCGCAAATGGTCCATTGATAACTTTAATTGAATCTCCTTCATTTAAGTCACCATCAAGTTCTAAGCGACTCATTCCCATACTACCCAAAATTTTATCTACTTCTTGAGGTGCTAAAGGAAATGGTTTAGCTCCTTTACCAGATGAACCGATAAAACCAGTTACCCCTGGAGTATTTCTAACTACAAACCAAGCTTCATCGGTCATAATCATTTCTACTAATATATAACCAGGAAACATTTTTTTAGTTTTTTCTTTAGTTACTCCATCTTTTATTTCTACTTCTTTGGTTTCAGGAACAACTACTCTAAAAATGTAGTCTTCCATTCCCATTGTACTAGCTCTCATTTCCACTTTTTCTTTGACTTTATTTTCATGTCCTGAATAAGTGTTTACTACATACCATTCTTTTTCCATGTTAGCCTCCCATCTTAATTAAAGTTCCAAATAAAAAGTCTAATCCATAGAAAAATAAAGATAATACCGCAACACATAAAATAGTTGCTAAAGAACTTTTTAACAGTTCTTTTTTATTTGGCCATCTTACTCTTTTCATCTCTTTTTTTACATCGTTTAAAAATTGTTTTAATTTACCCATTTCACACCTCGTTTTTATATATGTTTTTTCCACTTAAAAAACACTTTTACGTGTCTAAAAAGAGTTTACCATGGTTTTATCTTGTTTGTCAATGTTTTTAATTAAATTTAATTAAATACCATGAAAAGCCATGAAAACTAAAAATATTAAGAAAATAGCTGATATGATTGTACCATTTACTTTCTCAAAAGTAGTTGATTTATATTTAACACCAACTGCCATTGATATTATAATACCACCAACTAAACCACCTATATGAGCAGCATTATCAATTCCACTAATGGTAAATCCTAAAATTAAGTTTAAAATAATCAAAGGAATTATTTGGGATTTTAAGGTACTTCCTAAATATACTCGGTAATGATATCCAAAATAAAGGAGTGAACCTAAAAGTCCAAAAATAGCTCCACTAGCTCCTGCTGATATGATATTACCACTACTAGAGTGTATCGCAACAGATAATAAGCTAGATGTTAAAATGGAAAACAAATAAATAATTGTATATTTAAATTTACCAAAAAAGCTTTCTATTTGTGGTCCAATTACATATAGACAGTACATATTACATAACAGGTGAATAAATCCGATATGAAGAAAAGCAGCGGTTATTAATCTATAGTATTCACCTGCTAAAATAAGGGATGGAACACTAGCTCCAAACCACACTAAAGTAGCTTCATCGGTACTACCGTTACCAAGTATATACATAGCAAAAAATAAAATAACATTAATAGCTAAAATAATATATGTAATAACGGGTGTTTTTTTAGTAAACACATCTTCTGCTTGACGACTAACTAAAGCATTTTTTTTACTAATATCATTGGTTATTTTTAAAAATAAAGGAAAACCTTCTTCTTTGAAATTCATGTTGTTTGTAATATCTGGAAATTCTGCTTGGATAAAATCGTAACTTTTTAAATCATCAATTGATGTTATTTTAGCACAATCGATATAGTTGTTGTGTTCGTATTTTTTATATTCTACACTATCTCCTAAGTTAATATATAAACTTAATGTATTTAAGTGCCAAGAAAAAGTTTTTTTCTTAATTCTTTTCATTATTTGCCTAGCTCTAAATAAATCAAATTTTAATTGTTCGTTATTATGAATATAATTACTGACAATTCTGACAATTTCATAGGAACTATCTTGCATATTTTCTAGCCATATTTCATTTTCAGCCCCATGTAATATAATGGGATTATAACCTTTTTCAGTAATAAAATAATGTAATAATTTCATTACTACTTCATCACTAGAATTGATAACAAAGTTTTCCATTTAAGTTCCTCCTTATTGCTAAATATTATACTAAATAGCATTTATTTTGTAAAGTCTAGTTATCTTTAAATTGGTTTTCAATATTGGTAAAACATTCAGGTAATTTGGATGTAAATTCTAAATATTTACCAGTCGTTGGTTGATTAAATCCTAATGTTTTAGCGTGTAGACACTGACCTGTTTCATCTATTAGTTTTTTGTTTCCATATACTGGATCATTTACGATTGGATGGTTTATATAATTCATATGAACTCTAATTTGATGAGTTCTACCTGTTTCTAAAGTAAGTTCTAGTTTAGTTACTTTATTATACCTTTTTAATACTTTAAAATGGGTAATAGCTTCTTTTCCATCGCTTACAACAGCCATTTTTTTTCGGTTTTTTTTATCTCGACCAATTGGAGCTTTAATTTCTCCCGTATCGTTTTTAATAATTCCCCAAACTAAAGCAATGTATTTTCGTTTGGTTTTTTTACTTTTAAGTTCTAAAGCTAATTTATTATGAGCTTTATCGTTTTTAGCTACCATAAGTAGTCCTGTTGTATATGCATCTATACGGTGGACAATTCCTGGTCTTATTTTATCACTACTTAATGTTTTAAAGTGATATAGTAAAGCATTTACTAAAGTCCCATGTAAGTGTCCAATTGAAGGATGTACGACCATACCATTTGGTTTATTAACTACTATTACATCATCATCTTCATAAACTATATCAAGTTTGATATTTTCTGGGATAATATCAAGATTTTCTTCTTCAAATTCATCGATATTTATTATATCATCTATTTGTAATATATAACTTTTTTTGACTATTTTACCATTTACTTTAACATGTCCATCTTTGATATGTTTTTCTATTTTAGACCTACTCATATCTAACTCATCAACTAAGGCTTGGTCTAATCTTTTATTTTGTTTGGCTTTTATCTCCATTTGTATCACCATCTTTAATATTTACGATAATTAAAACAATACATGATATTACTATACACATATCAGCTATATTAAATACTGGATAGTGGTAACTACCAATATTAAAGTCTAAAAAATCGATAACATATCCTAGTCTTAATCGATCAAGGAAATTACCAATTATTCCCCCAAGTAAAGTACCATAGGTTAGTAATGATAACAAGTTCCAATTTTGTTTGTTTTTGATAATACGGTAAAAGATAAATAAAAATATAACTGTAAATAATAATAAAACTAATATATGATCAGCTAATATACTAAAAGCTCCCCCTTTATTTTGTAAGTATGTTATCCTAAAAAAATTAGGGATAATAGAAATGGTATCGGTTATTTTTAAATTAGCTACAATTATCAATTTAGTTATTTGGTCGATTGCTAGTGTAATTAAAGTAATAAGTCCTAATTTTTTCATAAGCCACCTCTATCAAAGTATATCATGGATATTTTAAAAAGTAAAATAAATTCATCAAAGTAATAAAAAGTATGATATAATTATTTTACGTCTTAAAGAAAGGATGAGTTAATGACAACTATTACTAAAAATAATTTGTCCATTTTTTTAAAAAATTATCATAATTTACATGATAGTTATATTACTAATATCAATTATGATATTAAAAATTCTAAAATTGAATTATATATTGATGTTGCCTGGTCTTTTGACCCCACTTTAAGAAGTGATGGAACTTATGAAACTAACAAAACTAAGTTATTGGTTATTTTAGATAATATTGAAACTTATAGTATTAAAGAGATTTTTAAATGGGATTATATTGATAATATTTATATTAAGTATATTAAATTTAACAATAATGAGTTTATTTGTTTGGCTGATAATAAAGATGACCCTTTAATTTATATTGTCTGTCATAGTATGAAATATGAAGAAAAAGACTAATTAAGTCTTTTTTAAAACTGGTCCTTTTTCTTTTATCTTTTCATCTTCATTAAAACCAAATGAAGAAATTCTTTCAAGGTTTTCTTTTAGTGTTTTTAAGTCACTAAGTGAATAGTTATCGATATTGTTAATGTTAAGTGGTGGTTTTTTTATAGTATTTTGGATATTAATTTGTTCAACTGTTTTTTTCCTGACATTTAATAACATGTTTTCATTTTTTTTAATGTTATCATTTAACTCTTGTTGATGTTTAAGAAAGTATTTAAGTTTTTCAACATCTTTTGTTTTTATTTGATTGATTATAAGTTTTATAGGATATTCTAATCCTAAAGTATTTATAAAAAGTAGTATACCAAAAAACCATCCTCCATTATTAACAAAGTTTAAAATTGAAAGAGGAAGTATTAATGGCTCTAAAAAAGCTATTATTTTTCTGTTAAACTAAGTGGTTTTACTTTAGCATTTCTAGCTTGATTTTCCATTCTTGATATTATTTTTTTTCATTTTCTATGGTATAAGGAATAATATAAGATTCCCCACTAGCTAGTTTGGTTATTATTTTTTGGTTTTCTATTTTATAAGATAGTATATACTGTTTTTTTTCATCAATATTTAATGAATAATCTTTCATTGATAATCACCTTCTAAACTTAAAATTTATGGTATCATAAATTTTAATTCATGTCAAAATTTTAATTTTTTAAAAAAATTAGGATTTTTTTCCTAATTTGTTTGTTTTTCACGATATGTGAAATTTTTATTGAATCGCGGTCATGTTACTGAAAACCCAGTAACATGACTTTTTGGTTTTATTTCGCTTCGTTTATGATACTTCTAATTCATATTCATCTCCTATTGCTCCTGAGCCTGTTCCTAGTTTGACATTGGATTTCAGAACTACGACTGGGCGCACTCCAAGCGAAACGTCGCGCCAGCCGTCCCAGCGCCTGCTGTAGGGAAACCAGTAATACAAGCTGTTAGTGTTAGAGGCAGAGGCCAGGTAGTAGTAGCTACCGATATCTATTAGTTCCGTTTTTCTTCCACAGTTTGCTCCACTATCAGTGTA